>CAZCWH010000033.1:0-8962 GCA_964502345.1 uncultured Candidatus Saccharibacteria bacterium
CACGACTGTCGGGGAGCTCTATACGTTTGGGAGCAACTATGCAGACATATTTGCTGTCTCCGAGTCTCCTGTAGGCGCACAGGGTGCCTCCGGTGGTCCAGTAGCACGTACCGATGGAAACGCTATTGGACTTATCGTCACAAAAGGAAACACCGAGACTGAAGGTGACCACAGTTTGCGCGCACTCACGCTCTCCTATATCGATCGTACTATTCTTGAAGAGACAGGGTTCTCGCTTCTCCAGAACATGCATGGTGACCTTGCGTACCGAAGCTCAGTATTTAAAAAAGCACTCGTTCCTTTCCTCGCTGAACTTCTCACTTCGGAACTTCTTCAGTAACTAGAATGTAGATGAACACAAAACACGCGAGCTCTGAACTCGCGTGTTTTAGTCCCTGTGTCTATTTTTACAATATCCCTTCCGGAAGCACGTCGGTCCTTTGATTAATTTCCTTAGGAAGTGACTCAGTGCTCGTCCCTGTTTCCACAGGTGCCTCAATCACCTCGTTTATTGGCTTGGTTTCTTCACCTTCAAGGATTGTCTTTATCATGTTTTCAAGATCAAGTACGATTGCCTCTGCTTCTTTCAAGACATTCTCTGCAACGTCTATGGTCCCATTCTGAAGTGATGTTGATGCCGCACCCATGAGTCCATCAACCTGTTCAATACCAAGTGTGATTTTCTCAATCGCGTCTGGTGCTGTCACTGAGGGTGCCTGTTCACGCACATACGTTGCAATTGTTTCAATACGTGTGAATGTTGCTTGTGCTTCAGTTGTTCGCTCTTCTAGAGTTGGCACAATTGGTACCAATGTCTCAAGCATTACATTTTCTCGAATATCGATATCCGTCATAAATACAATGAGCTTTTGAGTGAGTCCAAGAGCCTCTCTGAGTTCAGTGATTGCCATCTCTTCATTCTCCGACTGGATCTTCTTAGCTCCTTCAATTTGTCGATTGATATCCGCGAGACGTCTGGTGATATCTTCAACTTCATTTTTTGTCGCAGAGACCTTTACAGTTTCAAAAAGCTCATATGCGCGCGTTGTCTCGAGTTCAATGCGTGCACTAAGACCAGCATACGATGGCGTTGAAGTACCACGATTATGTTCGACTTCTTCGCGAGTCGTATTGACTACACCGAGAATATTCTCAATTGACGATGTTGCTCCAGCGCTCTTGTTGGTATCGAGGACTGCTGATTGCACCTCGAGTGCTGAGCCAAATGTAATCTCTGCAATTGCTGCCTCTTCTGCATTATCAGTACGGAGTAGCGCTAGTCCGTTCTGTGCGGCGTCAGCATGTACCTTTACCGTTTCGGCGATGGCTGCTTCCACTTCCTCAGTCAACTTCCCTTCACTCGCAAGAAGTCGAGCTTCACCAATTCGGCGTTCCATAAGCCTCGTCTCAAATACCACTTTTTCGTATGGCGAATTCGCAAATTGTGACTGGATTGATTCGTTTACCTCGGTTTTAACAATGTACAGTACATCCCCTGGTACAGAACGTTCAGCAGCAATTGGTACCCCGATAATCACGAGGAATGCGAATGTTGCCGCAGCTACCCTGCCCCAGAGTGTGCTAAATGGTGACCATATAAAATATTGTTCTGATGTAGCTGTTGTATATGAAATGCTTTCTTCACGCTTCGGAAGTGGGTGATACTCCATATACGAAAGAATACGCTCACGGAGCTCACGGCGTTCAGACACCTTAAGGTGTATTTTTTCTGCGTATTTTTTTAAATCTGTATCAAATGATTTCATAGTTTTATGTTTCGCGATTGAGCCTCGTCTGTTCTTCAAGGAGCTCTATGCGCTCCCGGAGTAACCTCAGTGCTCTATGAATGCGGACTGACACGACATTTTCGGTCTCCTCAATGAGATCGCTAATCTCTTTAGGTCCAAGTCCGTCGATGTACCGGAGTGTGATCACTTCACGATACACATGCGGTAGCTCATGAATGAGACCTGCGGCCTTTACCGCGTCCAGTGTGAATGTCACTTCTTCAATTGATCCCTCCTGAAGCTCTGGAAATGAACCCTCGGTTTTTCCCTCTTCTGCTAAGAGTGAATCGAGTGAGACTTCCTTCTTCCTTCGATACTCGTCAATAATTAAATTGTTGAGTACTTTGTAAAGAAATGGCTTATAGGAGTCAATCTCATGCCCCTCACGTATGTACCCCCACACTTTAGTGAAGGTATCATGCACAAGCTCAATAGAACGCTCTCTATCAGAGAGACGAAATGATGCATGGCGATAAAGTGCATCCACGTATTCATCAAACGCTTTCAAAAAACGCTCCTCTTGGCTTCCCTTTGGGTTGCCAGTTGCCTTCCGGCCTGACTTTTTTGATTCTGGCGCCATGTGGAAACCATTATAAGCGAAGACGGCCAAATTGCCGACTTCTTTCATTGGAAACACCTACATCCACCGATTTCGTCTGAAAAAGTGGAGCGTCAGCGCTACAACAGTCACAATAAGCACGATAATGAGCCAAAATGCGTATGGATGGTCCTGAAGTGGTACATCGACATTCATACCAAAGAGTGACGAAATAAGGGTTGGTATCGTGAGCACAATGGTAATCGCCGTGAGCAACCGGATCGTGTGGTTTAGGTTCTGCGTCAAAATTGCCTCTGAAGCACCCCGGACATTTTGAATGGTTTTAAGAATTGACTGTGCTGAGCCTACAAGCTGGTTACTTTCAATGATAAGGTCCTCAAGTAATTCTTGGTCCTCATTAAACATTCTCAAATAGTTACCTTTGGTGAGCTGATTAAGCCACACGTTCATTGGAGCGAGTGCTGTGATCATCTCATTGAGCTCCTGTTCAAGAAATACGAGTCGCTGAATATCTTTCCCTCGGATACTCCGAACTCTTCCCATGTCGCGATACACCATACGACGCATTCGCGTAAGTTTCTTCTCATAGCTCAGCATGAGCTCGGAAAGCATTTCGAGGAATAGCTTTGTATTCTGGATAGTACTCACCTCTCGCTTGCCTGCTATAAACGAATCAAGAAATGGTACTTCCTGTACAGAAATAGTAAGAAGGAATGAGTCACCCAGTATAAAGAGAACGGGAGCTGTGTCGATATCAAGATCGGGGACATCACAAGGAAATCGTGTAAAGAAATATGAGATTGTTCCCTCTTGCTCAAATCGAGGCACCTCAAAAAAGTCTTTTATATCCTCAACAATTGAGGCATCCAGCGCATATAGTTTAATGAGATCGGTGAGCTCGTCCTCAGTTGCTGCTACTACATGAGTCCATACACCAGCTCTTGGCTCACTGTATATTTTAAGTTCTGTATCCTGTGGAGTTTTAAAATAGTGAGTTAACACAATACGCAATACTTAAGGGATCAGAAGGACGATTCTTATGAGATCCGAATTGGTGAAATAATAAATAAATTTTGTGAAACTCGGCCACATTTTTCTCCGAAAACCACAACAATCTCCCAGATTGTTGGTCTATTTAAGTGTCTTTGTCCTGGTCTAGGTCGGGGAGCCGGGAATCGAACCCGGACCACATGGTCCCAAACCATATACACTACCACTATGCTACACCCCGACCTAGACAAGGACGAGAACCAAAACAAAGACACTTAAATAGACCCCAAACTATATACACTACCACTATGCTACACCCCGAAGATGTGCTGGAGCATAGTACCATAACTACTTTAAAAATCGAATTTATTACTTAGGGACACATGGTATAGTTCACCCATGAAAGCTCAAATTCTATTCATCCACGGAGGAGATTCGTTTAGTAATTATGACGATTTTCTAGAAAGTTTAAAAACAGAACCGATTAGGGACCCTTTGGGTACTGAGGTAAAAAAACGATGGAAAGAAACACTCAAACTTGAGTTTGGGCAAGAAATTGATGTCTTTTATCCTTCGATGCCAAATAAAGATAATGCTCGCTATACAGAATGGAAAATTTGGTTTGAGCGTTATTTTGAGTACTTAAATGGCAATGTAATCCTTATAGGACATTCCCAAGGTGGCTATTTTTTGGCTAAATACCTTAGCGAAAACACTGTACCCTTCCCCATTTTAGCCCTATACCTTGTCGCAGCACCATTTGGACCAGGAGAACGTGGAGCAGAAGATGGTGGCGATTTTGTATTTAATCCTGAAAATCTAAAAAATATCTATAAAGTGGCTCAAAATATAACTATTTATCACTCTGAAGATGATGAAGTGGTTCCATTTAGCCATGCACTTTCCTATCATGAAACACTCCCAAAGGCAGCGTTTATTACTTTTAAGGACAGAGGTCACTTTTTGCAACCAGAGTTTCCTGAAATCATTGAGGATATAAAGCTTAGAATCTAATGTTCATGTGGAACTCTGCAACAGCAGTTCCATGTGAAACTATTCAAGCACTACGTTTTCTATCAGCCTTATACGGGCATACTTTTCACGTGGAACAATGCGAACTGTAATAACATCAATTTGCCAAGGTCCGTTGTACTGATTTTCAGCAATCCACGTTTCAATTGCCCTTCCCAAACGCTTTAACTTATCTGAGTGCACATTTTCCTCAGGACGGTACGTTCCATGTGAAACTGCATCATCGAGTTTAGATCTTGTTTCATGTGAAACTGATTTTACTTCAATAAAGTGTGTTATTTCAGACTTTCTAGCAATAATATCGATTTCGCCCCATTTTTTTCGGTAATTTTGCTCAAGTGTTTCATATCCATGATCCTCAAGCCAACACTGAGCAATACTCTCACCAAGCGAACCAATAGCATTATGATAAGCCATATTTCACCTAGTATAGCAAGTTGTGATGGCAAATCTAGTGTTTCATGTGAAAACGTTTCACGTGAAACACGACTTCTGTGTGGTTAACTCAAATTTATGCTACATACTGTATAAATTAGGCCATTTTTTAAGGACATTGCTTGTGCACAACTTTGTCCTTTATACACATATCAACGGGGTTGTGCACAGAGGGTGACACCATGAATTTTAAAAGAAGGGTAGTTGTGTGATCTAGACTGGTCTATGTGATCTTGGGGTAATTGAGCATAAAACTTAATTCACTACGCCTTAAATGAGCTCAGGAGAATCGCCAACTTACAGTAGCAGTATTGGGTTTGAGGCTTTTTACGGTGGGGTAATCGAAAACCTACGGTTTCAGTACACCTTATGGCTATATTATTTCGTAAACTCATAATATAGCTCGTAAGGTCTTTCGATTACCCAACACAGATAACAAAACCCGGGCAAATGCCCGGGTTTTGTTATCTGTGCGGCCAGGGGTAATCGAAACCCCGACTAATCCTTGGCAAGGACTCGTTATACCACTTAACCATGGCCGCATGCGGATGTGTGCTTGAAGATTCTAGTATTTTAGGGAGGGGAGTGCAATGAGGAGAGGGCAGAATATTGTGGCGCAGGTTTCTAAGCTCATTACATTCGCTAAGAACCTCCTGCCCTGGCTTGCGACTTTCCTGCTTTGAAGGCAGCAAAGTATCGCTACGCCTTGCACAAAAGTCGGACACAAAGTAATTTTGTGTCCTAACTCAAAAGCCCGTTTCATGTGAAACGGGCTTTTGAATTACTTTTGTGCACCCAGAGGGACTCGAACCCCCAACGACTGATCCGAAGTCAGTAATGATATCCATTTCACCATGGGTGCGGTGACAATCCGGATATCATACGTGCAGGGTGGCTAAATTGCAATGCAAAAATACTAGAGAGTCTGATATAATCGCACTAATGATAGTTAGAAGCGACATTCCAAAAGAAGTACAACATGTGGCTGATACCCTAGAAAGTAGGGGATTTGAGGCACACCTCGTTGGAGGATGTGTTCGCGACTTAATGCTTGGAAGGACCCCTAAGGACTGGGATATTACAACCAATGCACATCCGACTGAGATTGAAAGTTTCTTTCCAGATACCTACCTCAACAATGATTTTGGCACCGTAGGAGTTGTAAATAAAGAGACTGAGAACCCAACACTAACTGTAGTTGAAGTGACACCATACCGTACAGAATCAGAGTATTCTGACGCACGCAGACCCGATTCAGTTGAATTTGGTGTTTCGCTTGAAGAAGATTTGAAACGAAGAGACTTCACAGTAAACGCAATCGCATACAGGCTCAAGGACGAGAAAATCGTCGATATATTCGGAGGGGAGGATGATATGAAGGCAAAGCGACTTCGAGCTGTGGGAAATGCGACAGAGCGCTTCAAGGAAGATGCACTGCGTATGATGCGCGCAGTACGTCTCGCTGTGGAACTTGATTTCGTCATAGAAGGGGAGACGATGTCCGCAATTGCTCAAAATCATGACAATTTAGGCCGTATATCAAAAGAGCGCATCCGCGATGAATTCGTAAGGATCCTTGAGTCAAAACATCCAATGCAGGGGATCATCTTCCTCCAAAAGCTTGAGTTGCTGCAGTATGTTGCCCCTGATCTCCTTCGAGGTATCGGAGTAGAACAAAATCAAGCGCATGCGTACGATGTATACGAACATCTCTTGCGCACTATGCAACATGGTGCTGATAAAGATTGGGAATTTGATATTCGTCTTGCGGGGCTGTTTCACGATATTTCTAAACCGGAAACAAGACGTTGGTCTGATGAAAAGAAGGATTGGACCTTTCACGGACATGAGGTAGTTGGGGCTAAAGTAGCTAAAAAGGCACTTCAGGACCTTAAATTTCCTCGTGAGAGGATAGACCGAGTTGTTAACCTTATCAGGTGGCACATGTTTTTCTCTGATCCCGACCAAGTGACACTTTCCGCAGTACGTAGAACGATAGCCAATGTGGGTGAGGAGAACATCTGGGACCTCCTCAAGCTTCGAAGATGTGACCGCATTGGTACGGGTCGCCCTAAGGAACAGCCATTTAGACTACGTAAATACACCGCGATGGTGGAAGAGGCACTTCGAGACCCAATATCGGTAAAAATGCTTAAGATTGACGGGAATCGCATTATGGAACTGACCGGTGAGAAACCGAGTAAAAAACTGGGGGATACCCTACACGCACTTCTTGAGGAAGTACTCGATGATCCGCTTAAAAACACCAGTGAATATCTTGAAAAACGAGCCTTAGAACTCATGGCCATGACTGAAGCTGAACTCGCAAAACTAGGAGAGAAAGGGAAGGAGAAACTGAATAGTGAAGAAGCTGCAGCGATTGCAGAGCTTCAGAAGAAGCACAAAGTGACCCCATAATGCTTTCCTAAAACCTTGGAGTGCCTTCAAGATCTGACACTTGGATTAAGTCATGTCCGACAACATTCTGTTTCACGTGGCACTGCCGAAATAAGAAGAACATGTTCGATGTCTCATGCGATAAAATGGGATATATTTTCGCATTGTACTCAAATATATCTCCATTTTTCTGCATAAGTTCGACATAGTCGCTGCGCTCGTTGTCTCACTTAAAAAAGGCCCGAGGGATTGAATGCCGATGCTGTATCGGTGCCCAATCCTTCGGGCCTTCAGGCTTGATCTGTGAGTCGTAACGGGACGGAGTCCCTATGGGTGAAGTATAGATACTCCGTACCCTTATTGTATGCGACTCTTTTGTAGATGTATGTTGTTTGAACCAAAGCTGGTCCACCCATCAATCATCTTGAACTTGTGATGTACTTAGAGTTTATTTGGAGGTATTAACTCAATTATAGAATGATCTCTTTAAGGGGTCCCTCCGGGATTCTTGATTGAAGATGTTTCAGTCGAGAATTCCGGAGATACCTGCTCGCCCTTTCTGGGCCTGACACTATGGTATGTCCTATATGATTTAGTGTAAAGGACAGTACTGTGCATAAGTGTGGATATCTAAAATTATTTTGTCTTTAACAAAATATGCATTGTCCTTTATAAGGGACAATGCATATTTTATGGCTCTATGTAGGCGTATAATTTATATGATGTTTTGATATTTTTTGCACTCTTGACTATTTTGTGTTTCGTGTGATTCTAAATTACTCTATACTGAGCTCTATTGAGACAGGGCAGTGGTCGCTTCCGAAAACATCTGGATGAATGTTTGCTTTCTTAATTATCGGAACCAAACTCTTTGATGCCATGATGTAATCAATTCTCCAACCCACATTTCTTTCCCGTGCTGCACCCCAGTGCGACCACCATGTGTAGAATCCACTTCCTTTGGTAAAAAGTCTAAAGGTATCTACAAAGCCCGCTTTGAGCATATTGTCGATACCGTGACGTTCTTCTTTTGTGAACCCTTTGAGACCTTCATTTTCTTTGGGCCGTGCAAGATCATCTGGTGTATGTGCAACATTCAAATCGCCACAGAAAATGACCGGCTTTTGTTTTTGGAGCGATTGTATGAATTCGAGGTAGGCAGGGTCCCACTCAGTCCGCATAGGTATACGCGTGAGATCGTCTTTGGCATTTGGTGTGTATACGGTACTGAGGTAAAAGTGCTCAAACTCAAGCGTAAGCACCCTTCCTTCCTTTGTTGTATCTCCGTAGGAGTCAACAAGTTTATACTTTTTAGTAAAAGCCTCTGGAATGCCAATAATGACTGATTCTGGCGCTAATTTTGTGAATATAGCTGTACCTGAGTACCCCTTTTTTTCTGCTGAGTTCCAATATTCATCATATTCAGGTAGATCAACCTCTGATTGATGTTGATGTGCTTTAGTTTCTTGAAGGCATAGAATATCAGGCTTGTGCTTCTGAATAAATGGGACCAAAAGGCCCTTTTTGTGAACCGCACGAATACCATTTACATTCCATGAGTAGATTTTCATCCCTGTAGTGTAGCAATTCACAGAAAAACTTCGAGTAACAGAGCGTTATATGGATAAGCTCTCCATCATACCAATGTGCATGTGGTACAGTTACTTGTATTAGTGTTAAGTAACACAATATATATGGCAGAAAGAGTCACTCACAAAAAAGAAAAGAAGAAGCCAAAGAAGGGGGGAACGAAGTAATAAAA
>CAZCWH010000034.1:0-8614 GCA_964502345.1 uncultured Candidatus Saccharibacteria bacterium
GTGAGGGACGAACACCATACCGTTATGAGAAGCTTTCTGACTCAACCTTCCAACTCTGTGCAAGTTTTGCTTATCCTACGAGTAAGGCACAACAAATGCAGTATTCTCAACCCGTCTTTTATGAAGAGGCAATCAAGAATCCATACAACTGGGATCACAACTCAGGTGAGTGGTGTTTTGAACGCGTTGTAGAACCAAATACTCCTGCTGTACTTAAGTACTAATCACGAAAACTGTACAGGGACTGAAAACATGGCATAATTGGCCAGTGTTACAGTTTGTGTATCCAAAATCCATTCATGCATAAAAAATTCAATCACGAAGAGATAGAGCAGAAGTGGCAAAAATCATGGAAGGAGTCTGGATTATATAATGTTGGTCCGCGTGACCATGCAAAAGAAAAGGAATTTGTTCTTGTTGAATGGCCGTATCCATCAGGTAACCTTCACATTGGACACTGGTTTGCGTTTGCTGTCGTTGATATGTATGTGCGCACTAAGCGCATGCAGGGAAAGCAAGTTCTGTTTCCAATGGGGTTTGATGCATTTGGACTTCCAGCAGAAAATGCGGCAATCAAGCATAATCTAAATCCCAAAGAGTGGACTGAATCGAATATTACGTATATGAGGAACCAACTTGAGAGCATGGGTAATGCTTTTTCTTGGGATGCTTCAACAAGCTCAACAGATCCTGAATACTACAAGTGGACACAATGGATGTTCACCAAATTTTTTGAGAAGGATATCGCATACCGTGGCGTTGGTGTTGTTAACTGGTGCCCTGGGTGTAACACAGTGATCGCCAATGAGCAGGTCTTGAGCGACAATACCTGCGAGCGCTCTGGCGATACTATAGAAAAACGCGAGATGCCACAGTGGATGCTCCGTATTACAAACTATGCAGATAGACTTATTGATGATCTTGATGCATTGGACTGGCCGGAGCATATAAAGGAAGCACAACGACAGTGGATCGGAAGATCACAAGGTGCAGAAATTACTTTTGAACTCTCTACTGGTGACAAGCTTCAAATTTTTACAACACGCCCAGATACGTTGTATGGAGCTACGTACGTTGTACTTGCTCCCGAGCATCCGCTGGTAACAAAGATGCGTGATTCAATTACGAACTGGTTGGCTGTAGAGCACTATGCTGAGGAAGCACAACAAAAGGACGAAATCACACGAACTCGAGAGGAAAAGGAAAAAACTGGAGTCAGACTTGAGGGGATATCTGCGCGCAACCCTGCTTCTGGAGAGGATCTTCCTGTTTTCATAGCTGACTATGTATTGCGTGGCTATGGTACAGGGGCCATTATGGCCGTCCCCGCACATGATGCGCGAGATTTCGCATTTGCAGAAAAGTTTGGACTCAAAGTGACTGAGGTTATTCAAGGTGGGGATACACTTCCGTATTCTGGCCCTGGAGTGCTCTCAAATTCTGGCTCACACAATGGAATGAACTCTCTTGATGCCATGGAACTCATCACCAAAAAAGTTGGTGGGAGACTCACGAGTACCTATCGACTCCGTGATTGGTCAATAGGTCGTCAGCGATACTGGGGTGTTCCAATACCGATTGTGTATGACAGAGAGGGAAACCCTCATCCAGTTCCAGAAAAACACCTACCATGGCTTCTTCCCACTGATGTCGACTTTAAACCAACTGGAATAGCTCCTCTTGCTAAAAGTGAAGAACTGAAAGAGCGAGTCCGAAAAATTTTTGGAGAAGGATGGACACCTGAAGTTGAAACAATGGATACCTTTGTTGATTCATCATGGTACTTCCTTCGATATTTTGATAATCACAATGACTCGGAGTTTTCTTCATTGTCTGCACAACAAGATTGGATGCCAATTGATATCTATTTTGGTGGAGCGGAACATACTACAATGCACTTACTCTACTCACGCTTTTGGCAAAAAGCTCTCTTTGATTTTGGGTTAGTCTCCGTAGATGAACCGTATGTAAAGCGTATCAATCGTGGACTTGTGCTCGGTCCTGATGGTAATAAGATGAGTAAATCAAAGGGAAATGTCATCGACCCTGACGAACAAGTGCGACTCCTCGGAGCTGATACGGTGAAAATGTATCTCGCATTTATGGGACCGTATGGTGAAGTGACCAATTACCCATGGGATATGGGTGGGATTGCTGGTCTTCGAAGATTCCTTGAACGAGCAAATGGTTTGAATGCACACATTGTAGAGTCAGAAATAAAATCAACCACCAGACAGTTACATAAGACAATTGCTAAAGTGACTTCTGATGTGCAAGGCTACAAATTCAATACTGCAATCAGTGCACTTATGGTATTTGTTAATCATGCAGAAAAGAATGGACTCTCAAATGATGACTACGTCACATTTCTTAAATTACTTGCACCTTTTGCCCCTCATCTTTCTGAACAGCTCTGGAGTGAACTTGGAAAAACTACATCGATACATACAGAAAGTTTTCCTGTCGCTGATACTAGCTTCCTCGTTGATGACGTTGTAACTATAGGTGTGCAGATTAACGGAAAAATGCGTGGGAACATAACACTTTCTCCATCTGCAACAGAGGCTGATGCTCTGTCGCTTGCAATGACTGATGCTTCGCTCTCTTCTCGAATTAATCTTGGTATTAAAAAGGTTATCTATGTGCCAGGACGAATTCTTAATATCATCATTAATGAAGAACCTCACAATACTTGACGGTTCGAGTTTATCGTGATAAAAAGAAGTACTTTACATATATAAGTGGCCAAGAAATTAGACATCATGATCACATTTAAACCTAAAGCAGTCACAAAAAAGCTTCTCTCAGTGCTTCCTGATCGAGCACGTGATGTCCTTGAAAAGAGGTATGGTCTTGGTGCCTCTACGGATACTCAGACACTTGAATCAATAGGTTCAACATACGGGATTACTCGTGAACGTGTTCGTCAGATTGAGAATTACGGTATTCAAAGTATTCAGAAATCTGAGGTATACAAAGAGTTTAAAGCTGTTTTTGAAGAGCTCAGAGCTGCAATTGATTCACTCGGATGTGTCATAAATGAAGAGCAACTACTCAACGAGCTCTCGAGTGATCCACTCATGAGAAATCATCTCTATTTCCTCCTTGTACTTGGTGATCCCTTTTATCGAAGTCGTGAAGACGTATATTTCACCCATCGTTGGTTTATTGAAAAAAAGATAGCTGATACTGTGGAAAGTGCACTTAAAAAGATTTTTGATTCACTGAAAGAGGAAGAGCTCATACCTGAAGAAGACATCATTGCACGTCTCAAAGACGAAGTACGTGATCTCGAAGAGCGGTATCATGACGAAAAAATATTGAAGCGATGGCTTGCACTCTCAAAGGAAATTGATCGTAATCCACTAGGGGAGTGGGGTCTTGCATCAAGTCACAATGTTCGAGCAAAAGGAATACGTGATTACGCGTATCTCGCTGTAAAACGACATGGTTCGCCAATGCATTTTAAAGAAGTTGCCGAATCAATTCATCAACTTTTTTCTAAGAAGGCTCACATAGCAACGACACACAATGAGCTCATTAAGGACAAGCGCTTTGTACTCGTTGGTCGCGGACTCTATGCATTAACTGAATGGGGTTACTCTGCTGGTGTCGTAAAGGATGTTGTACGAGATATTCTAAAGCGTTCTGGTCCACTTACACGAGAAGAAATTATCGATAAAGTACGTAAAGAGCGTTACGTGAAGGACAATACAATTATAGTTAATTTGCAGGACACCACGCTATTCAAGAAACTTCCAGATGGAAATTACATGATTAGTGACTAGAGGAGGGTGTGCATAAACCCCCGGAAAGACTACGTCTTTCCGGGGGTTTACGATAGAATGTACATACATGAATCCCATAAAGTTCCTTGAAGGTTTCGGGGTTAATGGTGCATGGATTCTAGTCGGTATAGGACTAGGATTGTTTTATGTTGTGTTTCAGTTTATTGAACTTCCATCTTCACAAACGATTAAATGGATTTTTGCAACTGCACCAATTTGGCTTCCAATTATTACTTTTCTCTTATTCTTTGAGTACTGGATGTATTTTGTCCAAAAGCAATTCGATCTCAGTCAGGGAAGAGTGACTCTTGAAATCAAAGTGCCACAGGATGTGTTCAAATCACCTGAGGCAATGGAGCTTGTGCTCGTCCAACTCCATCAAACAGCTGCTCCTGATAACCATATACAAACGTATTGGGATGGGAAGCACCCTCCAACATACGGGCTTGAAATCGTGTCTCGAGGTGGAGATGTGCGTTTTTATATGAACGTCCCTCGAAAGAAGTTCAAGAATATTGCTGAGTCTCAACTCTATGCACAGTACCCAGGTATAGAGGTACATGAACTTGATATTGACTACACCGCAGAAATTCCCTGGGACCCAGAGCAATTCTCATACTTCTCGATTCACTTTGGCTTAAAGAAGGCTGATGCACTCCCTATCAAAACATATACTGAATACGGGCTCGATAAAATGCCAAAAGAAGAAGAGAAGGTTGATCCAATAAGTTCGATGATAGAGGCAATAGCAATTGCAGGTCCGGGTGAATATATATGGGCTCAAATACTTATTAGTGCTCACCGCGAAGAGAATTTTAAGGTGGGTTCACTCGTTGCACATCCTGATTGGAAGGCAGAGGCAAAGGGTGAGATTACTAAAATACTTGAAGGGGCTCAGAAGCGACTTGGAAGCGAGCAAATGAGTATGATGAATCTAACCGATGTTGAGCGCGACACAATAAAAGCAATTGAGAGAAGTTTGGGTAAGAATGCCTTTAATACATCTATACGCTGCATGTATATCGCAAAGACTGATGTATTCAATCCAGGAGAACGAATTGGTGCAATTATTACTGGTTGGAGAGGTTACGATGATCTCAATCGTAATGCAATTGGTGTTCGTTGGCGTACCGATTTTGATTGGAATTGGTGGCAAGATCGAAGCGGCAAAAAGAAAATCGCGCTTAAGCAACAAGAGCTTGATGAGTACAAGCGTCGTTCATATACCAGTCACAACAAAATCGACGGTTCTAAGGTTATGACAACAGAAGAATTAGCTACAATTTTCCATCTACCTGGTAAAGTTGTACTCACACCGTCACTCGGACGAATACAATCTAAGCGTGGGGAACCTCCTGCAAATCTCCCAATCGGCTAGTATGGATTTTCGGATAGAACAAGAGGAACTTGAGCCAGAGGTGATAGTACGACGTACATCGTCAATCTGGTATGCGTCTGTAGTGCTACTGGTGGTTGCACTCGGTATTTCGTTGTATATCCAGTCACTTGATCCAGCACCAGAGTCTTTCCCAGTTGCCACTGATATCAGGATTGAAGAGGGTACTACAGTTTCGCAGGTATCTGAACAATTCGCAGAAAAAGGGCTTGTTCGTTCTGCCTTCTACTTTTATGTAATCCTTGAATCTGACTTTACTGATAAGTTTATACAAGCAGGCACATACCGTTTTGAGAGCAAACTTTCCTCAAGGGAGCTTGCTGACGCAATCACGTCGGGTACATATATTTCACCATCTCAATCAATTACGCTCCCCGAAGGATTCAGAGTTGCTGATATGCATTTGTATCTTCCACCACAGTATGACAGTTATGACTTTGAAAAATTTATGAAGTTAGAAGGATACCTTTTCCCTGACACATATTTTGTACGCTACGATACAACACCAGAGGAGATTATTGATATCATGCGCAAGAATTTTGATGTTCGCACTAAAACACTTCAAGAATCTATAGATGCGTCCATACTCACCCTGCATGAGATTGTCACACTGGCCTCTATCGTCGAACGTGAGGGGAACGATGCAGAGTCGATGGGACTCATTGCAGGCATTCTACTGAAGCGACTCGAAATTAATATGCCACTCCAGGTTGATGCAACTTTGGATTATCTCCTCGGTAAAGCAAGCCACGAACTTACGGATGATGACCTAAATAATGATTCGCCGTATAACACGTACATGTATCGGGGATTACCACCCGGTCCAATCTCAAACCCTGGTATAACCGCACTTTCAGCAGTACTTAATCCAACAGAGTCATCGTATCTCTACTATTTGACTGGTGATGATGGTAATTTTTACTATGCAAATACATTCGATGAACATAAGGAGAACAAAGCTCGCTTCATCAAATAGTCTTTTTTAAATGTTCATGGTACTTTCTATCGCATGAGCCAAAAGCAAACTGTATATGTCGGACTTTCAGGAGGTGTTGACTCGGCAGTCTCAGCAAAGAGGCTTGTTGAGGCAGGATACACTGTTGTTGGTGTGTTTATTAAGGTGTGGCAGCCTGATTTTCTTACCTGTAATTGGGAGGCTGAACGTCTTGATGCTATGCGAGTTGCTGCCCACCTTAATATTCCTTTTTTGACTTTCGATGCTGAGGAGCGATATAAAACAGAGGTCGCAGAATACATGATCCGTGAGTACAGGGAAGGCAGAACGCCTAATCCCGATGTGATGTGCAACCAGCACGTTAAATTTGGTGCATTTCTCGATTTTGCACTACAAAGCGGAGCCGACATGGTCGCAACAGGACATTATGCGCAGGTAGAACATCTTGATACGCACTACGAGTTAAAGCGAGGAGTGGATTCAAGCAAAGACCAAAGCTATTTCTTATGGACACTCACACAAGACCAACTCTCACACATACTATTTCCCGTTGGTGATTCCACAAAAACTGAAATTCGTAAGGAGGCAGAACGAGCTGGTATACCAATTTTTGATAAACAAGACAGTCAGGGTATTTGCTTTCTTGGGCAGGTTGATATCGAGGAGTTCTTATCTCATTACGTACATACTGAGCGAGGAGAGGTACACGATGAATTAGGAAATTGTATTGGGAGTCATAGTGGGGCAATATTTTACACACTCGGTCAACGACACGGATTTACCGTAGAGACAAAAGCAAATTCGAGTCTTCCACACTACGTAGTGCAACGAGACACAGAAAAAAATACTATCACCGTAAGTACTACACCACGCTTCATCGTATCTGAATCTGAGAAAATTCGACTGACACATCTTAACTGGATTGTGCCAAAGGACTTTGTAGCTCTATCAGCACAATTCAGATATCGCCAAAAACCTTTCACCATTAACATTACAGAGCGAAATAATGAGTATGTTATGCTATCTGTGCCCGAAGAGGGTGTAGAGACGCCTTCAGTTGGGCAGTCGTGCGTTCTCTACAGTGGAGAGACATGCATTGGTGGAGGTATCATTTCCTAATTATGAAAATCACAAAAGCTGACGGAACCCAAGAAGATTTTAAAACGCAAAAATTGCGAATGTCACTTCGACGAGCCGGTGCAAAAAATGCTGAAATTGATAACATTGTGGCTCACACTCAGACAATTTACCAACATGCATTTAGATTGCTTCGAGAAAGCGTTGATCCTGTAGCTGCTAAGTACTCTTTGCGACGAGCAATCTACGGACTTGGACCCACTGGATTTCCTTTCGAAGATTTTTTAGCGCGCCTATTTGAAGCTGAGGGATACAAAACAAAAAAGCGACTAATGATAAAGGGAAGGTGCGCAACCCACGAAATAGACCTCGCTGCATACACTCCAGACAATACCTTTGTTGTCGAAGCAAAATTTCATATGCAACCTGGTATAAAATCAGATATTCAAGTTGTTATGTATTCATACGCACGATATCTCGACATCAAGTCACATCCTGTCTGTAAAGATGACAGATGTGGTGTTGATCAGCTCTATGTAATCACAAACACTAAATTCACCACAGCAGCAATCAAGTATGCTGAGTGCACCGGCATTAAACTACTCAGTTGGGACTATCCACGAGGAAGTTCACTACAAGAACGAATAGAAAACGCTGGCATTTACCCAATTACGGTGCTCACTAAACTTGCAACAACGCAAAAGCAACGACTCATTGAACAGGGAGCAATTCTTTGCTCAGACTTAGTTAAAAATCCAAATTTACTTCGAATGCTTGGACTTTCAAGTGTCAAAATAGACGCGGTGATTGGTGAGGCATCTATGCTTGGTGGCTCAAAATAAGGAAATTGACACTGCTCCCCAATACATGACGTAATACCGTCATCTCCACACATGCTAAAAAATGCATGTTATAATCGCCGTCATATTATAGGAGTATTAGATGAAATGAATAATATGTCAGAAACAGAAAAGCAGGAAGGACAAAAGACCGTTGTGGCGTTTATTGCTGGTCTACTTATCGGTGGGCTCTTAGTGTGGGTATTTTCTTCAACACCAGAAACAAAGGAGGTTGAGAAGATTAGTGAAACTGATACTGAAAAGACTGCTGATATAACAGGCGAAGTAAAAGAGACAACTCCAGAGACTAAAACTGAAACAGCAAGTACTCCAGTGAAGACTACACCGAAGGTAAGTACTGTTAAGGCTGGAGATGCAAAACTTAAAGTAAGTGACCAAGCAGCAGGTGTTGTAGTTAATCTCGGTGAATCAACATATCCAACAACTGGTGGTTGGGTAGTTATTCGAGATTTCATGGACGGAGTTCCAGGTAATATACTCGGCGCCGCACGATTTAACGTTGAGGAAGGTCTTACCCCAACATCAGTTAACCTACTTC
>CAZCWH010000035.1:0-8543 GCA_964502345.1 uncultured Candidatus Saccharibacteria bacterium
AGAAACGTTGTGCTCCCGTATTATACCTAGCAATGAATCTCTTTGCCCGCGGAAATACGATAGTCCTTCTTTTGGGGGATTTTGTGACCTTTGCTGGTTCTTTGGTGTTGACGCTCTTTGTTCGATACCAAGCGGTTCCGAGTGAAGACATTATCCACCAGCATTTACAACCATTCCTCCTCCTTTTTTGTTTCTGGATTCTCGTGTTCCTGATTGCGGGACTCTATGACCGGCATATTTCGCTCGTGCGTAAAAGTATCCCAGCACTGGTGCTTCGTGTGCAGTTTATTAACGTCCTCCTTGCTGCACTCTTTTTCTTTGCACTTCCTTTCGGGATTGAGCCAAAAACTAATCTCGCTATTTATCTTCTCATCTCGACGCTCCTTATTGTGATATGGCGTCTCTATGTATTTCCACTCATTGCGACAGGGAAGCCGCTTCGAGCTCTCGTCATAGGAGATAGTGAAGAAGCGCTTGCGATTGCTCGCGTGTTCGCACAGAATCCATTCTTTAAGAACATTACCCCGTTTCTTTTGAGCAAGAAGGACATCCCTGATTTTGATGAATTTCGAAAATCAATGCTTGATTTTGTCACGCACTCATCAACAGATATGGTCATCGCTGATATGCGAGATGAGTACGCCCTCAGATTGGTTAAAGACTTTTACTCACTTGCATTTGGAGACAGGAATATTCGTTTTTTTGATCTCCCCGCTGTGTACGAGCAACTCCATCATCGGGTACCACCCGATCTTATTGAAGAGAGTTGGCTTCTTGAGAATGTAACTACTGACGCTCCACACTATGCCTATGATGTGGTAAAGCGCACGATTGATATTCTTGGTGCACTTGCGCTCTTTGTACCATCACTCATTATTTTTCCATTCATCATTCTTGCTATTAAGCTCGAAGATAAGGGGCCAGTTTTCTATAAGGCCGAGCGAGTCGGGCAATATAATAAAATCATACACATACTTAAGTTCCGTACGATGACAGGCCGAGATAATCCAGACGATGCACTCAAGAGTACACTTCGTATTACGAAAGTGGGGAACATACTAAGGAAGTCACGACTCGACGAACTTCCTCAGCTTCTCAATATTTTGAAAGGAGATCTTTCATTTATTGGTCCACGACCAGAAATTCCAACGCTCGCAAACGTATACGCAGAAAATATCCCGTACTATAATATGCGACACCTCACGAAGCCTGGACTTTCGGGGTGGGCACAGATTAATAATTTTGATGTGCCACGTGGAGGTGTTGATATTCCTAGAACCATTGATAAACTTTCGTTTGATCTGTATTACCTCAAACATCGCTCGTTGCTTCTCGATGTAGAAATAGCACTTAAGACCATTAACACACTCTTGATGCGAACAGGAACATAACGCCTGCACGTTGAGTTACAAGTACATATCATTAGTTAAGTTATCGTTTCCATGGCACACACATATCTCATAACTGGAGGAGCAGGATTCATAGGGACAAACCTTTCTGAACGACTTATCCGAGACGGCAAACGAGTTATTGTTGTTGATGATTTAAGTGGCGGCAAGGCAGAACGACTTCCAAAGGAGGTTGAATTTCATAAACTGGATATTTGTGACACGGCATCACTCACAGAAGTGATGAATGGCGTTGATGTTGTTGTTCATCTCGCGGCGCTCCCGCGCGTTCAGTTCTCAATTGAGCATCCATTTGAAGCTCAGCGTGCCAATGTTGAAGGAACACTCTCAGTACTTGAATCTGCACGTCATGCGGGCGTACGGAGGGTTGTTTTTGCAGCATCGAGTTCTGCATATGGAGATCAGGAAATTATGCCACTTACGGAGACACTTCCGGCACAACCAAAAAGTCCCTATGGACTACACAAATACGTGGGAGAAATGATGATGAAGCTATGGCATGATATTCACAGGATTGAAACCGTGTCACTTCGATTTTTTAATGTGTATGGACCACACCTTGACCCAGATGGTGCATATGCGCTCGTTATTGGGAGATTCCTTAAGCAGCGTTCGCAAGGTGAGGCCATGACAATCACCGGAGATGGTGAGCAGTCACGCGACTTTACGCATGTAAGCGACACAGTCGACGCGATTGTGCGTGCAACCACAAGTGAGAAGGTAGGGAAGGGGGAGGTATTCAACGTGGGTGCAGGGAGAAATGTGAGTATCAATGAGCTCACGAAGCTTATTGGTGGTGAGGTAGTATACGTACCTGCTCGCATAGAGCCAAAACATACGCTCGCAGACACTACCCGGATACGTGAGGTCCTTGGATGGGAACCAAAGGTTTTACTTGAGGACGGTATCAAGGACTTAAAGTCACTTTTTAATCTTGCATAGTTATGATGATTGTTGATGGAAAGGCAATAGCAGAGAAGCTGTATGAAGTGATGCGAAAAGAAGTATCAGAGCGTTCCTCTGTACCAAAGCTTTCTATTATTACCTGTGCACCAAACTTTGAGACCAAGAAATATCTTGCACTTAAGGAACGAAAAGCAGAGAGTGTCGGGATTATCACGGAAGTAATTGAGCTTGATGCTACGCAGACCACCGAGGAATTTATTGCGACTATTGAGAGTTTGTTACCCACAACTCAGGGCATCATTGTGCAACTACCACTACCACCGCATGTTGATACTGACGCGGTGCTTGGGACGATTCCACCATCGCATGATGTTGATGCGCTAAATCCTAAGACTACGGCAGTGCTTTCACCGGTTGTCGGTGCGTTCCGAGAAATCCTCAAGGATTATGAAGCAACTGCGTTTGAGAAGTATGTCACGGTGATTGGAAGTGGGCGACTCGTTGGTCTCCCTGCATACAACTGGTTTGTGTCTCAGGGCGCGTTTGTGAGTATTGTTACCAGAGACACTGTTGATATTGAAGGATATACAAAAAATGCCGATATCGTTGTTTGTGGTGCGGGAGTCCCGGGGCTCCTTACTCCAGAGATGGTAAAAGACGGTGTGATTATCCTTGATGCGGGCACTTCAGAAGATGGGGGTATGCTCCGAGGGGATGCTTTGCCAACATGTAGCGAGAAAGCGCTTATTTTCACCCCAGTCCCAGGGGGAATAGGCCCAATTACCATTGCTGTACTTCTCCATAATCTTATTGTCTTAAGCAGAGCATGAGTGTTTCTGTGGTATAGTAATCCCCATATTTATTGGCCTATGGTGTGAATCGGATATGTCTGAAAGTAAAGAGCAAAAATCAGGATCAGAGAGCATAATACGAGGGTTTCGTGCAACGATTGTCATTTTAATCGGTATTGTCATTGCGTATTTTGTGTACGCCTCAACAGTTGCACCAGATTCACGCCATCCATTCAAGTTTGGCCTCGACCTCGCAGGAGGAAGTCAGCTCGTCTATGTTGCTGACGTGAGTGGGGTTGAAAACCAAGATACAATCCCTGAGCTCATGAACGTGCTTCGTGAAGTTATTGAGCGCCGCATCAACATCTTCGGTGTTTCTGAACCAAACGTACAAGTTGAGACAAGTAGTTTTGTTGTCGACAGTAAAGAGCAACGACTCATTGTAGAGCTACCAGGAGTAACCGATATCGATGAAGCGATTAAGCAGATTGGGCAAACACCGCTTCTTGAATTTAAGCTCGTTGATGCTGAAGCATTAGCAGCACTTCAAAAGGCACAGGATTTGAATGCATCAACAAGTGAGACTTTCGCTGATCCATACATAGTTACAGGTCTCACAGGAAGGTATCTTAAACGTGCAGAACTTGTCTTTGGAAATGGAAATCAAGGCACGCTCTCAAATGAACCGATTGTTTCTATTGAATTCAACGAAGAAGGAGCGGCTCTTTTTGAAAAGATTACGGGAGAGAATGTGGGTGAACAACTCGCAATATTTCTTGATGGAGCACTCATGTCTTCACCGCGTATCAATGAATCTATTATGGGCGGCAAGGCAGTGATTTCAGGGAACTTTACTCCGGAGGATGCACGCGAACTTGTACGTAACCTAAATTTTGGAGCACTTCCAGTACCAATTACTATCGATAGTACTCAAACGATCGGTTCGACATTGGGTGAGGAAGCACTCAAAGCCGGAGTGTACGCAGGACTCATTGGGTTTATCTTACTCTCGATATTTATGATTCTCTGGTATCGACTTCCAGGACTCGTTGCGGTAGTCGCACTCTGTCTCTATGTTGTGATGATGCTTGCGCTATTTAAGCTCATTCCTGTTGTGCTTACCGCTGCCGGTATCGCAGGACTCATTCTCTCAATTGGGCTGGCTGTTGATGCGAACGTTCTTATTGCAGAGCGTATCAAGGAAGAACTCCGTGCAGGGAAGTCAGTTGAAGAGGCGATTAAAGAAGGGTTTGATCGTGCATGGCTCGCCATTCGCGATTCAAACATTTCTCACATTATTGCTGGAGTCATCCTATTTTGGTTTGGAACGTCGCTCATTAAAGGATTTGCACTCGTGCTCCTCATTGGAGTCATCGTATCAATGCTTTCTGCAATCACTATCTCGCGCACATTCCTTATTGCACTTCCGGTGCGGGCGGATACCAAGCTTGGAAAATTCCTTATGAGTTCAGGATTCATACAATAACACTATGCAACTACAACGATATCAAGGTTACTTCGTCGCACTCCCAATCATCCTTTCAGCTCTGGCGCTCATTGCCATTTTTTCGTGGGGACTCAAGCCAGGTATTGACCTGATGGGAGGCTCGCTCCTTGAGGTTGAGTATCCAGGCGGACGCCCAGAAATCAGTGCAGTACAGGAAAAGGTTGACGCACTTAATTACGGCGAAATCCGCATTCAACCGTCTGGGGAGCAGGATCTCATGCTTCGCCAGAAGGCACTTTCAATGACTGAAAAAGAGGCACTTGATGCAACCCTCGCATCGTTCGGAGAGCTACGCGAAGTGCAATACAATTCTGTTGGTCCATCAATTGGAAGTGAACTCATCAACAAAGCGTGGTGGGCAATTGGACTCATCACGATTTCGATCATTCTCTTCATTGCATTTGCATTCCGCCATGTATCAAAGCCCGTCTCTTCATGGAAGTATGGTGTCGTCGCTATTGTGACGCTACTTCACGATATTCTCGTTCCAACAGGGCTTTTTGCATACTTAGGGTATGCGCGTGGGGCAGAAGTTGGATCACTCTTCATTGTGGCGCTCCTTACGATTCTCGGTATTTCAATCAACGATACTATTGTCATCTTTGACCGTATTCGTGAAAATTTGAGCATTAATGAAAAGAAAAATCGACATGAGCCGTTTGTGGATGTGGTCTGGCACAGTATTACGCAGACCATGACCCGTTCAATCAACACCTCAATTACTGTCGTCATCATGCTTGGTGCACTTTTCTATCTTGGGCCAGTCGCAACAAAGGATTTTGCACTCACCCTCATTGTTGGTATGGTTGCCGGAACGTACTCATCAATTTTCCTTGCGAGCCCACTCCTCGTCTATATTGAAAGGTGGCAGAAGGGAAGCGTATCTAAGTAATCTATGATTATTGGGATTACTGGTTCATTTGGTGCAGGGAAAGGAGCAGTCGTCGACTATTTAGTATCAAAGAAACATTTCACACATTTCTCTGCACGCAATTTTATTACTGAAGAAATCAAGCGCCGAGGTCTTTCTATTGATCGTGATGCAATGATTTTCATTGGTAATGAATTACGAAAGACGCATGGGCCTGCATACATTATTGAATCACTTTTTACGAAGGCAGATAAGACTGAGAGTGATGCGGTTATAGAGTCACTACGAGCGGTTGCGGAAGTTCGAAAGCTCAAGGAGCTAGGAGGTATTATTATTGGTGTTGATGCAAAACCCGAGCTTCGCTATGAGCGTGCAATAGGCAGGGGAAGCGAAACCGACAAAGTATCATTTAAGGAATGGAAAAGACAAGAGCAAGAGGAATCAAACCCAACTGATCCGGCCAAGCAGAACATTTTTGGAGCGCTTAAAGAGTCAGACTATATCATTATGAACAATGGCTCTGTCAAAGATCTTCATGTAGAGATAGAGAAGCTACTTAATCAAATTGAAGCAGATGGAGCGTGATACACTTATACGTAATTTACTTAGTAATTGTAAATATGTATGAACTGGTTTATTGACCCGATTAAAAACCACTATGTTGACTTTGAGGGCCGCGTCACCCGAAAGCCCTTTTGGTTATTTGTCCTCATCACGGCAGTTATAAGTGCGATTCTCGATATTGTTGATGGCTCGAGCAAACCCTCTATACTTTCAAGTATCTTTTCGCTCGCTACCTTACTTCCAAGTCTCGCAATTACGTCACGACGACTTCACGATACTTCACGAAGTGGTTGGTGGCAGCTCCTCTGGTTTGTTCCCGTCATTGGATGGATAGTGCTCATTGTATTTCTTGCTCAAGATAGCACTATAGATAACAAATACGGTCCAAATCCTAAAGGAGTAACACCGGCGGTTACACCTACTACATCTCCATCGACACCTGTACAGTAAATACTTTTCAGTATCTTAAGAATGGATGCGTGTACCCACAAAGGCTTCTCCATTTAGGTATTTTTCAACTTCGTTAGGCTTTTCTCCATTGATGATGACTACTTCGATGTGAGCAGCTTCTGCTTCTCGCGCAGCGACAGGATCAAATGGGGTAGAAAGGCCAGGGTTCCATTCGTGGGGAATGAGTTTCATAAACTCATGCCATGTTATTGATTCAATTTGCTTTGCTCCCAAATCAGTACGGGGATCAGCAGTATAGACGTAGTCAATGTTGGAGAGGTTCATGAGCTTTGTTGCTCCTCGATGCTTTGCAATTTGTACCGCACGCAAATCAGTTGAAGCTCCAGGACGATATCCTGCTGCGATAACGAGTGGCGTTTTCTTTGGTACATCGATAATCTCGTCAGGGTTTGTGATCATGACCGGGTGAGCGATGTCGCGAAAGATCGTTCGAAGCAAATGACCATTGAGGCGTGTTGCATGAATACCCATCCAATCAAGATCTTCAGGGTCGAGTTCAGAAACTTTTCCTGCAGCGTCTTGATATCGTCGTGCAGTTTTACCACCACCAGCAATGATAATAAAATGTCGCCCGAATGTGGCGATTTGATGTTCAATGAGAGTCTTGAGTCCTGTGAGGAACTTCGTGTCAATTTGATCGGGAACAATGAGTGAACCACCAACTGACATCACTACAGTTTCTTGTGTATGCATTAACCCGTAGTGTATCCCGTTACAGAGTTTATACAAGGGGACTGATGGGTAAATTTATGGTCGCTTTTTCCATACATTCAGGCAGAGTAGAATATATCGTGAAAACTGAGATTCTCAACTTTTACCCTGTGATAATATAGTAAGAATGAAAAGAAGCATGCATTTTGTGCGTGGATTTACTCTCATGGAGATTCTTATTGTGATTGGAATCATTGGGGTACTCACTTCGATCGTGTTGCCGGCTCTTCAGACTGCCCGTGAAAAGGCACATGTCGCCGCGGCTCGTGTAGAACTTGATGGAATAAAGACAGCCTTTCAGCAAATTTATGATGACACTGGCCTCTATCCAAATGGTGATGTTGATTACTGTCGTGATGTGACCCTTATTCCAGGTAATGAGCTTGATCTTTCAACAGCAGATTCAGGACTTACCACGAACGGTTTGGGTTGGGCAGGCTGGAATGGCCCCTACATGACTGAAGTGCTCGACCCTTGGGGAAACCCGTATTACCTCGATGAAGACTACCAGTGTTTGACGGCTACAGTAGGGTGTATGGGGATTAATGACGCAGGTACTGATTCGAGCGTTATAGTCTCATGTGGCCCAAATGCAGCAGTCTCAGGTGGCTCATGCGATTATGACGATGATAACGTTGTTTTTCGCCTCTGTGACGCGGGGTGACCCTAAAATAACAAGCGAAGCTTGTATATTTTAGGAGTCCGTCGGGACGTGCTTTCCTTATGCTTCGTCCCGACGCCCTAGTCAAATATCCCGTTTTAGGACATTAATCATTGCCACTTTTCCTATGTTTGTGGCTGTTCAAATATGAAGATTTCCAAGCACAATCTCAGGGGTTGACCTTTTAAGTGCGCCCTGTATAATGGCCCCACTGTCCAGATTGTCTGTGGACTTTTTTGTTCACTTTTGGAGGATAGTTTGTTTTTTGATAGAGAAAACTTGCACGTTGCAAGTAGCATATCGCTGAATCAATTTTACCTTTAAAATTGGTTTAGCAAACGTACAAAGTTGTGTATACAACGTCACTTTGATGTTGGATATAGAACGGTACGCATCAGCTAGAATGTATCGAAAGATACGTTCAAAATATGATAAGCAAAAGCGGTTTGTGTTCCAGGGGAATGCTCTGAAACATACATTTTCTTTTGTCTTATCCTTGGAAATGTTCAAATGTTGTGCATAAAAGTACATTGCGCAAATATACATTTGACGAACAAGATGCACTCGAACTTTCTTTACTGAAAGTAAGAAGCAACTTGTCTTAACTTAGAGTTTGATCCTAGCTCAGGGTGAACGCTGGCGGCGTGGATGA
>CAZCWH010000036.1:0-8270 GCA_964502345.1 uncultured Candidatus Saccharibacteria bacterium
AATTTACTTAGAGAAATTACAGGAAAACATTTTTCGGTTATATCAGTCCTTTCTATTCCTTCGTGGTTTATTAAGCCAGAATTTAATCGATTAATACAAGAAGACAATGTGTTGATTGTTAATCCGAAGAATATAGGAGTATTTTTGAAAAACAGAAAAGAAACAATGACTGAGGAAGAAATACATCTTGCCTCGTATCATCTTAGTCTTCATTTAAAAGCCAGTAATGTTATAAAGAGCAGCAAATAATTTAGATTTGCTATACTGGGGGGCTGTTGTATTGCTTATTTAAGTTTTAATTTATATTTTTTATGCAGAGATTTTTAGTGATGTTTATGGCGCCGTGGGAGGGGATGGATGCGTGGATGAAGTTGCCACAAGAAGAACGAGCTGCCGATGAGAAGAAGATGATGGATGATTGGAACGCGTGGACAGCTGCGCACAATGACATGATTAAGGAGACTATCGCAGCAGGGAAGACAAAGCTCGTTACTAAAGGCGCAACTGCAGATCATCGAAACAATCTCATGATGTACTCAATTGTAGAAGCTGAATCTCATGAGGCTGCCGCAAAGGCATTTGAAGATCACCCACACTTCACTATTCCTGGAGCGACCATCGAGGTCATGACCATGCGCCCAATCCCATAGGTCCGGCCTATGTAAATTTGGGGAAAGGAAAAAGAAAATCGCGCTGGCCTTTAGGGGCCAGTGCGATTGTTGCATTGGGTCATCAGCCGGGACCGTATTTAACCCTGGTACGTTTCTTCGTGGTCATCCGGGGGCCTTTCTTCTTGCGCCCTTTTGCTTTTGGCACTTTCTTCTCGGTCGTCATCGCGACTCGCATCATCATGTTCTCCTTATGAAGTGTGTGATACATCAGAGTATCGTAATGGCATCTCGTTCTTCGGGATGGAGGAATATGGTCCCTTCGTGAATCATAAATGCAAATTCGTGATCGTCAGGAATTTCAGCCTCGCGAGGTTTCTCGTCGTCAGGGACGGCGTCGCCCTCAAGGTGCTTTGCTGTTTCCTCATACTGCTCCGTATCTTTGCTTATTGTCCAAAGCCACTCCCTCCCGCACTTCCATTCTTGGTAAAGAACCTTCATTCGAGCCTCCTCATTGTCTAGGGGCTATTTAACCACAGCCACCTAGTTTGTCCATTTGTCTAACCAATCAATTCCCACAGGACCGACCTGTGGGAATCATTAAAGTTATGGACCAGCTTTTAAATTATGGTACAGTCTTGCGTATGACACATGAAGTAGCACGACAACTTATCGAGGTATATGGAAAAGCATGGGAGACTCGTGACCCAGATCTCATCGTTACTATATTTACCGATGAGGCAACATATAATGACCCTAAGGAACCAGAGAATATTGGTCGAGAAGCAATTCGACAATATTGGGTTACTAAGGTAATCGGGGAACAGGATAATATTAAATTTTATTTGCGTAATGTCTGGATTGAAGGGGATACGGTCATTGCTGAATGGCACGCAACATTTACTGACACGAAACGAAATCTCAATATTGAAATGGAAGAAGTCGCAATATTTAGCGTACAAGGAGATAAATTCAGTTCACTTCGCGAGTACTACAAAACAGTGAAAACTCCCGCGTGATTTTTCCCTCAGGGTAACCCTAAGGAAGTCTTGATTGCTATATTATTTTCATGATTCATAAAAAATTCGGTACACCAAAAGTTTCCTTTAGTGAACGTGTGGTACAAATCGCACGTTCCATTCCAAAAGGCAAGGTTGCTACCTACGGGCAAATTGCTCGTGCTGCGGGTGGTGGGAACATGGCTTCGCGAAGCATTACTGGAATCCTCTCGAAAGCATATGACAGGGGTGTGAAAAATATTCCATTCCATCGCATTGTCTACTCCGATGGGCGAGTCTGGATTAATGATGAATATCGCAAAGAGCGCATGAAGCTCTACAAAGCGGAGGGGATTGAAGTCGATGCACGTGGTCGTATTAAAGATTTTGAATCAAAGCAGTTTGAGGCACTCCAACCACATGACTGATTACATATAAAAACAGACAACATTGACATATCACACTAATGTGGTATTATAAAAAGGTACATTCATCTCGAGTGTACCTTGTCCTTTTTACGAAGGAGCAGTCGTGAACCAAATCGATCCGAAGAGAATCATGAGCGGCGAGTGGTCATTCAAGCGCTACGTCCAGGAAGAGGACCTCGTCCAGGTTGCCCGACAGTGGAGCACGTGCACCGACGGCTCGAATTTCTGCCTCCTCCAAGTACGGGGATGCTCGAACGATGAGTTCTGCATCGGCTTCATTTACGTGATGCCGGACGGTGACAAGAAGACGTACGATGAATGCTTCCACAAGATGCGCCAGAAGCTCGCCGATCGATTTGGCGTCGGCCTCAAGGGCTGGAGTCTCTGCACTCCGACCCAGATCATCAAGCTGGTCAGTCTGCCTGACCAGTAGCCCAACCCAGCCCCGGCGACCATTTTGGTTCGCCGGGGCGTTTTGTTTATATAAAAAAAGAGACCGGTGTTGCAGGTCTCTTCATCAAGCTACCTTATCGGCAGCGGCAGCTACTTCTTTGTCTTCCTTTTCCCATGCGCGATGCATCTCATCTTCCATCTCACGCTCGTGCTCTGGACATTCAGGGTAATGGCGCTTTTCGACCGTGATACGAACTCGCCACTTTTTCGTTGGACAGACGAGTTTCCCGGGGTGGTTGAGCGTCACGCAACCTTCGTACCAGTCACCTGGTCGTATGGGCTCTATGCACCAGTCACACTCATGTTGAACCCGAGCAGTCCTGACGTAGGGATCAAAGTGGCGAGTATAGACACGGTAATTTGGGTCATTTACCGCATGCGGAGATGACCAGTCATCCATGTCTAACTGAAGTGGCAGAGCCACTTCATGCACCGTATATTTCGGCATGACAGTAGCTCCTCATAAAGAACAGGGTTAATTTGCAGGCAACTATAGCATAGAAATTTTTGATACACAGGCAACGAAAAATCCCAACAGTGAAGTTGGGATTTTTCGTCTCATGCGTGACCCTATTCTGAATCTTCGATATCAAGAAACTTAGCAAGAATATGTTTCAGTCCCCGGCGTGATACGAACCCAATGGGACGATTATCATGGTCGACTATTGGGATATGTGCGGTTTGATTGGTGATTGCAGTTGCGGCGATTGCCATGAGCGTATCATCAACATGAATTGGTTGGATGTTGGTCATCATAAAATCTGAAACAAGTTTGTCGGTACTATTTACGACTGCAGCTCGAAAGAGTTCTTCAGTTGCAAAGTTTTCCATAATGCTCTCAGGGTCGAGGTACTCAGGCACAATTGCATCAAGGAGGTCTGAAACATTTACGGCACCGGTGAGTACACCTTCGTCATTTGTCACAAGGAGTGAGTTCTTCTGCTTTGAAACCATGAGTTCAATGGCCTCACGAAAAGTAGCATTCTCATTGATGATCACGGCTTCTTTTGCAATATCCTTGATCTTCATATACCACAATGATACTCCGCTGTGGGCGAAAGTAAATATCAGCAAAAATCCGCTTTTATAGGATTTTGTATATAATGGGAGTTCATGGAAAAAGAACTCTTTATGGAGGCATATGAACGGCTTAATCCTGCCCAGAAAGAGGCTGTAGACGCGATAGAAGGCCCTGTAATGGTCATTGCGGGCCCTGGAACAGGGAAGACTCAAATACTCACGCTTCGCATTGCAAACATCCTCCACAAAACCGATACGAAGCCAGAGAATATCCTTGCCTTAACCTTCACTGAGGCAGGGGCGCGCGCTATGCGCGATCGCCTCGTTGGGTATATTGGCCAAGCAGCCTATCGCGTCAACATTCATACTTTCCACGAATTTGCCGGTACTTTAATTCGCATGTATCCAGACGCCTACGAACGCGCAGTAGGTGGGAGGCCGGCAACTGATCTTGAAAAGGTCTCCATCATTGAAGAAATAATTGAGACAGGGAAGGTGCGGTCACTCAGGCCTCATGGAAACCCATCTTTCTACGTGAAGCCGATCATGCAGGCTTTGGCGCTCATGAAGCGTGAGTACATTACTCCAGATGGACTCGTTAAGATTATTGAAAAACAGGAAATACAACTCGGAGCAACACCAAAGATTCATGAGAAAGGTGCACACAAAGGAAAGGTTCGAAGTGAGTTTCAGAAACTCGAGAAAGAAATCACAAAAAATCGTGAGCTACTTTTCGTATACCGTATGTACGACGAAGCTTTGACTGCACGCAACCTCTACGATTTTGAAGACATGATATTTGAGACAGTCGAGGCATTCAAAAAAAACGAAGATATGCTCCGCGACCTCCAGGAACGATTTCAGTATATTCTTGCCGACGAGCATCAGGATGTGAACGGGAGTCAAAACAAAATCCTCGAACTCCTTGCATCCTTTCATGAGCGACCGAACCTATTTGTGGTGGGTGATGAGAAGCAGGCAATCTACAGATTTCAGGGAGCGTCACTTGAAAATTTTCTCTATTTTGAAGAACAATTTCCTGAGACGAAGACTATCGCACTCACGACAAACTATCGTTCCGTGCAGAAGATTCTCGATGTATCTCACGAACTTATCACTGAGGTTGATAGTCCTGCAGCACAACTCCGTATTCCACTCACTGCACACACAGATGAATCAGGTATCATCGAGCGACGAACATTTGGTCATGAAGCGGTTGAAGATGAGACACTTGGGCGCATGGTGGAAGATTTGGTTACGCGTGGTGTAGCAAAAGGTGAGATAGCAATTATTGTCCGAAGTAACAGAGAAGTTGAGTCATACGCTACACTCCTTCGTAAACGGGGGATTCCGGTCAATGCAACGGCAGATGGTGATATTCTTTTCCATCCCATTACCACTTCAGTTCGTTCACTCATTACCGCGGTACTGGAGCCATCAAACGAAGAAGCGCTCTTCAATGTGCTTCACGCATCGTACTGGGGAATTTCTCGTACTGATTTAGTACGAGTACTGCGGGAACGCAGTTATGCACGATCTCTCACAAGTATTCTTGGAGACGATGATTTTCTTGCAAGTCTCTCACTTCAGTCAAAGGACAAGTGCGCACGTGTACTCTCGGTCCTTGAGGAGGGGCGAAGACGTATGACAAGCGACGCTCCACATCGAGTGCTTGAATACGTACTTCAAGAAAGTGGGTTTCTTGTTGAGCTCATCACGCGCGATCCTATAGAGGGAGGGCGTGTTGTGCGCAGGCTTTATGATGAGATTGAATCTCTGGTGCGCACACACGAAACCACGACACTCCGTGATGTCGCGCTTATGTTTAAAACTCGTATCGAACATGGGTTACCACTCAATGCCCCGTATATTCACACGAACACAGATGCAGTTAAGGTCATGACTGCACACAAATCAAAAGGCCTCGAATTTGAACATGTCTTCATTCCACACCTCAATGATGCACGCTGGGGGGATACAACAAAACCTACGTATTTTAAAATCCCTCTTACCAAACACATTGATGAGGATGCCTTTGATGTGCTCGATGATGAGCGAAAGCTACTCTATGTTGCGATGACGCGTTCCAAGATCGGTCTCTATCTCTCGTCTTCAAACCAAAACATAGATGGGCGTCCATTCTCCCTGTCTCCGCTCCTTGAGGGTGTTGGGGAAGGGAACGTCACTCTGTGCGAGACGCTCGAAGAGGAAAAACAGTTTGATGCCATGAGTGCGCTTATGAAGTTCGAGGCATCGGCACCGGTTGATCTTGAACTTCTCAGAACAACACTTCGCGAACGTGGGCTCTCGGCAACATCACTCAATAACTATCTCCGTAGCCCATGGGACTATTTGTACCGCAATGTACTTCGTATTCCTGAAGTGCAAGCAGAGAGCGCTCAGTTTGGAACGGCACTCCACAATACACTGAGGCGTGTTACCCAGTACCGCACTGAACATAGTGAGCTTCCAAATACAACCCTCATTAAATCGTACCTTGAACATGAACTCGGCAAGCTTCCGCTCACGGTGCATGAGTTCACGCGGTTCCTTGAACGTGGACTCGAAGCGCTTACGCTCTATATTGAGACTGTTGCGTCGCAGCTACCCGTTGCTACCCGAGAGGAAGTTAAGTTTGAAGCGACGCTTGAAACAGGGCTTACTGATTTTCCCGAACTGCTTCTTACCGGCATGCTCGATCGTCTTGATTATGATGGTCTACCAGCAGATGGAGGGAAACTCATACGAGTCGTTGATTACAAATCAGGTAAACCAAAAACGCGCGGGTACATCGAGGGTACAACCAAGGATTCCAATGGAGACTATAAACGTCAGCTTACCTTTTATGCGCTCTTGCTCTCGCTTCAAGAAGATACCCGATTGCATACACGAGACGGACTTCTGTCATTTGTTGAAGCTGACGAGAAGGGAAAAGTACATGAAGAGTCTTACACCATAACTCAAGAAGAAATTGAAACGCTCAAGTCCGATATTATCCGCATTGTCGGTGAAATCACAAAAGGCGCGTTCCTTAACGCGCCCTGTGACCCTAACAAGTCTTCCTACTGTGATTTAGTTGATGCCTTACAGCGAGTCTAATTACTCAGCTGTTTCGATTTGCGCGATTACCGTGTCAATCATCTGCTTTACCGTTGCATATGGCTGAGCACCATTGATGACACCCTGCTGGTCACCCACAATGAGCATTGAGTATGGAGTTCCTCGTGCACCTGCTGCAACTGCTTCCTGAATATCTGCAGCAATTGTTTCATCGTACTTACCACTGTTGTAGCAGAGGTCAAACTGACCTTTATTGACTCCTGCACTTTGTGCAAACTCTGAGAGACGAGAGATGTTTGTTGGCTCGTTTACACCACGTTCACCGAAGACGAGATCAGCAAATTTCCAGAACGCTTCGTTACCACCGAGTTCCGCAACACACTCTGAAGCAGCAGCGATCTTTGGAGCATTTGGATGAAGCTGTTCGAGTGGGAACTGTCGGTATACCCATGACACTTTGCCGTCTGCACCGTACTCTTCCATAATTTTATTCATGGTCTCATGGAAATTTTTACAGAATGGACAATCGAAGTCTGAATATTCCACGATGGTGATGGGAGCATTTGGATTTCCACGGATGTGATCTTCAGCAGTAACAGGGAGAACGGTAACTTCAGGGGTGACCTGCTCAGGCGGTGTGGTTCCGGTGCCTGGTAGTGGGGTAGGAGCTGGTTGTTTGCCACTAAAGTAGATAGCACCAGCTATGAGTGCTGCAGCAATCACAATCGCGACCGGAATTCCAAGGTTATTCGCTCGTGGAGCGTATGCTGGTGTACGTGGCTGAGTTTCTTCTGATGGCATGGTGCTTAGTTTTTGTTATGGAGCGTAGCTACTTAGAAAAACTTAGCCATCTACAAATACTTTTCCTAATGTATTTGTAGATGTATCTTCTGAGTTTCAATCTCCGTTTGGTTAATCTTTATACGCAAAAGTATACCACAGAGAGTACTTCCATTTTTATAGTCGTTATAAGCCTTTAAATGTCTCGCTGCGTCAAGCTGTATTTGATGTTATGACTTATACTCCTTAAAAATCAGGTCGTACCATAACACCCACAATCCATATGATATACTCCTCACTATGGATATATTCTCGGCCATTATTTTAGGGGTTGTGCAAGGAGTAACCGAATTCCTCCCAGTTTCATCAACTGGGCATCTTATCCTTACCCATGAGGTACTTGGTGTAGAAGGAGCGGACGGACTGGCATTTGATGCACTTCTTCATCTTGCGACAGCACTCGCGGTAATCGTCTACTACTTTGATGAAATATTTCTCCTTGTTCAGACTCTTCTTCGAAAGCTTGGCCGACTACCGACCAACGAGAAGGACATGGTCATCATTAAAGCAATTGCAGCTGCCACGGTGCCTGCGGTTGTGTTCGGTTTTCTTCTCGAGTCATATATGGAGACTGCATTCCGCAATCCGCTTCTTGTTGCACTCGTCTTGGTACTTGGATCCATATTCTTCATGTACGTTGAGTACAAGTATCAAAGCAGTTACTCCATTAAGGAGATGGATACCAAGATGGGACTCAAGATTGGATTTTTCCAATCCTTAGCGCTCATTCCAGGTATGTCTCGTTCAGGAGCTTCGATCGCGGGAGGTATGCTCCTTGGACTCACTCGTCCTGAGGCTGCGCGCTTCGCTTTTCTTATTGCGGTCCCAGTCATACTCGGTGCAGGATTTAAAAAACTTCTTGA
>CAZCWH010000037.1:0-7012 GCA_964502345.1 uncultured Candidatus Saccharibacteria bacterium
AACTCCTTAAACATTGCTTCCCGATTATCACGGAGTACCCCACCTCGAACACCGAGGAGTACGACAACAGCACCGTTCGCTTGAAACGTCCTGATGAGCGTCTCCAGGTTTGCTCGTGTCGTCTCTTCATTAATACGTCTGAGATAATCGTTTCCTCCGAGGAGAAGAATGACAACACCTGGATCTTCTTCCAGTACTTCCTCCATACGCCCGACTCCATCTACCGTTGTGTTTCCGCTCACTCCTAAATTCACTATCTTCTTACCAAGTTTCTCTCCTAAGACCGACACAAAATCATTTCCCTTCGTGGATCCTTGACCAAAGACGAGCGAGTCGCCGAATGCAACTACTACTTCATTTTTTGGTGGGTAATTGGTGATTGTCTGTGAACTCCCGCGTCCAAAGATAAACCAGAGAGTAAGCACTCCAAAAATAACTAAGATTCCAATTGATATGTACGCCTTCATCCGTCTAGTGTATCAAACAACCGCAGGTATATTGGCATAGCACCTCACTGAGTAACCGAACATTAAGCTCCACCGCAAACATATACTCTAAACAGTTATTACTTTTGATATTTCATTCCTCTGCTATACTCATGCCCGTATGACTTCGAAAAAACAAGACACCGCGTACATTATTAAACGCTCAAGCGCAGGGCTTGGACTATTTGCCAATCGTGATTTCAAACGAGGAGATTTTATTATTGAATACACTGGTGAACACATTTCAAACGAAGAAGCTGACCGTCGCTCAGGTAAATACCTTTTTATACTCAACAAGGATGTCACTATTGATGGTCGCGGCCGAGAAAACATTGCCCGGTATATCAATCATTCCTGCAAACCAAACGCGGAAGCGGAGGTGGATGACGAAGAGAATAAAATACGTATCCTCGCGCGCAAAAAAATTAAAGTCGGTGAAGAGCTAACGTACGATTACGGAAAGGAATACTGGGATAGCCATATTAAACCGTACGGATGTAGGTGTGCTTCGTGTACCCTTACGCGCGCTACAAAGTAGACGCTATATCTGCCATTTCTCTCATTTCATCAGTATGCATCACCACGATGCGTACGCTGCTATCTGGCGTACTTATGGTACCCCCTTTACTCGTGAGCGCATCGTTTTTCTCGGTATCAATACGAGCACCGTATCCTTCTAGCCCAGCAAGAATGAGTGCCCGCACGGTCGGGTTTCGTTCTGCAGCTGTCGCCGTGAGAACAAGCGCATCGAGCCCTCCTAAGACCGCAATACTTGCGCCGATTTGTTTTCGAATAGCATACATGTACATATCAACAGCAAGCACTGCTCGAGCGTCGCCTTTCCCTCTTCGCTCGAGTGCAATGCGAAGGTCACCCTCCCCGAGCATACCGCGTAGACCGCCTTCATGATTGAGATATGTTTCAGCTTCCGCGAGTGAGAGACTTTTAGCCTTGAGTAATGCAAGGAGAGCACCAGAATCGAGATTTCCCGCACGTGTACCCATCATGAGTCCGCTTGCAGGCGCAAAACCCATTGAAGTTTCGACACTCTTCCCCTCCATTAGGGCTGTCACACTCACTCCACTCCCAATATGACAAACAATGAGCCGTTTAGGCATCATTCCCTCTTCATGTGCAAGCTTTTTTGCGACTGAACCCACAGAGAGTCCATGGTATCCAAAACGATACAAGTCGAATGTCTTTGAATCATTAATTGGAATACTGTAGGTCCGCGCATATTCCGGAATAGTGCTATGAAATGCACTGTCAGATACTCCGATGAGTACTGCATCACCAAGTAATTCATGTATCGATGCAAGTTCTTCAAGTACTGCAGCCACATGGAGCGGGGCACTGGCTTCTTTTCCACGCAATCGTGCTACATACCCCTCATCGATTTTTCGGTGAGCCTGGAAGTAGGTACCAGGAGCAACAACACGAATGGCCACGCGGTTAATCTTTTCATTTTCTGAAAGAATTTTTTCCGAACGTATGATAGAGAGTACTTCTTCAAGTGGTGAGCGGTACTCACTTGGTGTCATTGGTTCACAACGTTGACGCTCTCCGTTTATTTCGATGCATTTACCGTAATCTTCCCCAGTGCGTTCAAAGTGCGCAGTAAGCCTGAGCACACCGTCAGTATAGAGGGCGTATTTTTTTGATGCACTCCCCGGATTTACGGCAAGCGTGGTGTCCATGACCAATTCGTTATTTCCTCAGGGTCTGCACCGTGCTCCATGATAAAGATGCGGTGGTCTGCAAGCAGTTTTTCATACTCCTTCGTGAGCGCTTCTTTTTTCTTCACGGTAATAACGCCTTGTTTTTCTGCCATCTCAAATGCATGAAGTGCGAGATGATAACGATCAGTACGATTTCGTACCTGCATATCAAATGGAGTCGTGGTTGAACCATGTTCCTCGTACCCACGGATAGTAAACTGTGATGAGTCGCATCCGTAATCAAAGAGAACTTGTTTGATGGTCTGTGGATAGCCATGGAAATTAATGAGGACAGGCTTATCACTCGTGAAATAGTAATCGATATCGTGATGGAGTACTCGACAACTCGAGTGCCCAATACCAAGCGCTGAAAGCGACGTAATATTTACAAACCTGAGACGCATCTTTGGTATCTCCTGTCGAATGATGGTTATAGCTGCGAGAGTTTCCTTTGTGAGGTAGTCACCTACTGCACCAAAGACCATATGTGGGTTTTCATCACTGGCAAAATCCCAAATCGAAAGACCATCCTCAACATCCGCCTCTGCTTCACTGAGAGTTCGCCAGCATGGCACTGGTCGCTTTTCCATGACAATGATGTTCATCTCATTTTTTGAAGCAAGACTGCGTTCTATAACCTTAAGTGCAGTGTTTGCGTCCGCAGGAAAATACACATTCACGAAACATCCTTGGCGCTGGAGCATATCATCTATGAAGCCTGGGTTTTGATGAGAGAAACCATTATGCTCCTGACGCCATGCACCTGAGGTCAGAATATAGTTAAGCGATGGAACATCTCCTCGCCACTCTACATCACGTGCAATACTAAGAAACTTGGCATATTGGTCAGCCATACTTGCAACGATTTGTACAAATGCCTCGTATGAAGCAAAAACTGCGTGACGCCCCGTGAGCACGTAACCCTGCATAAGCCCCTGCAGTGAATGTTCTGAGAGCATCTCAAGCACACGCCCATCGTTTGCCAAATCTTTGTCCCATTCTTTCTTTGGCCACACAAAAGCTCGATCAGTTACCTCAAAGACTGGGTCAAGTTTATTTGAGTACGTCTCATCAGGGGAAAGAATGCGAAAGTTTCGCTCATGCATGTTTTCGCGAACAACATCTCGAATGTACTTTCCAACTGCTCCCATACTACTCTCATCCCCACAATTCCCTCCTTCAGGCCGACATGTACCGGTGCTCGCATAGAGGTGTACATCGGGAAGCGTGAGAGGGCGATAGTGTGGCGCGCCTCCCATAGCATGCTGATTGTCACCCATACGTCGCTCTGGTGAAGGGATAAGTGTTTCTATATCTGAATCAAAATGTTCACCATCAAAGAGTTCGTTGAAGTTATATGAGCGAAGCCAATCTTCAAGAGCCTTGAGTTCCACCGGATCCGTCTTTGCCATATCCGCAATCACTTGGTGAGCATTGTGATTATCCTCAATACGCTTTCCATTTAATTCCTTGATACTATTCCAACCCTTCGGTGTTCGTAAAATAATCATTGGGAAACGTGGGTTTTCACGAAGTGTTCCCTCTCGAGCACAGTGCTGAGTAAACTTGATGCCTTCAATACAATGATCAACCACTTCGATCATCTTTGCGTGTACGTCTTCCTCTACATATGAATCTACGATACATGGTTCGTATCCGTATCCTCTAAAAAGATTGGTGAGTTCCTCATCGCTCATGCGACCGAAGAACGTCGGACCAGAGATTTTGTACCCATTAACGTGAAGGATGGGAAGTACAGCCCCGTTCACGCTTGGATCAATGAGTTTATTGAGATGCCATGACGTTGCGAGAGGTCCTGTTTCTGCTTCACCGTCCCCAACGAGACACGTGACAATCAAATCAGGGTTATCAAGAATTGCCCCATACGATGTGGAGAGTGAGTAGCCAAGTTCTCCACCCTCGAGGATGACGCCCGGAGCTCCTGGATTACTGTGACTCGGAAAACCATATGGCCAGCTAAATTGTTTGGCCATATACCCAATCCCGTCTTCATTGCGTGGAACTTCTTTGTAATATTTACTCAACGTACCCTCAAGAAAAAGGTTTGCCTGCACTGCTGGAAATCCATGTCCGGGACCAAGAACGAACATCATGTTGAGATGATGTTCTCTAATAGCACGATTCATGTGCGCGTATACAAAATTGACACCAGGGCATGTTCCCCAATGGCCGAGAAGACGCTCCTTTATATGTTCAGGACGAAGTGGCTCCTTGAGGAGATAGTTGTCCTGCAAGTACAGTTGAATAGCAGAAAGATAGTTTGCTGCACGAAGGAACTTTTCTATAGGAACATTCATTAGCCGTATTGTACGGCGAACGTGTCATTCACGCTAGAGAAATAATCCACTGAAATTAAAATTCAATGTCGATCATCTCGAGTTCACCAGTACTCGCATCAAGCCAACGCATAAAATGTGGCGTGAGTTTAAACATAGTGAAGTCTTCTGCTCCTTCAACATAATATTTTGCAGGATTCTTAGTTTTGAAAAATGCGTGTGTCTCACTGAGAAGTGAAGCAGGGATTTCAGTCGCAGTTCCTCGAATATCAACAACCTTAAGTGGATCGAGTTTTTCTTCGATCACTGAAAGTGAGACGACTGGCTGTACGAGAATGTCATTGTACTTTTTGAACACACGGCGTGTACCAAAATATACGTTGAGATCATCATCTATTGCGTAGAGGAGGAGTGATGTAGCTGGAAGACCCCCGTCATCAATAATTGCAAACACTGCCTTGCGGTGTGCATTAAGAAAGTCTCGGACGATTGCTTTGTGTTCGTTGTTACTCTTCGACATTAGTATCAGCAGTTACGGAATCAGACCCACCTTCCTCTGACGACATATCCTCTGTGGACGGAGTTGTTTCCTCGGTTGACGTCGCAGTCGTTGTCGCTACCTCCTGAGGAGCTGGTGGCTGTGGTGGAACTTCATCGGTACCTACGAGCCCACCGTTGGGCATATTTGCAAAGGCGTTCGAGCCGGCTTGGACTTGATTCTCTGGACCTTCCCCTGCAGCCGTACTCGCATTATTCGCATTCGTGATTGTTGCTGACACGTCGATTTGTCCAGCATCCATACGGCCGTACACAATTGCTACACCTGATATGAGTAACCCTACTACAAACACACCAAGAACTACTCGTGTGTTAATCGCTCCTCTACTTGTAGTCAACTGTTCCATACAATTATGTTGCCAATTATATCATTATAATCAGTCGATATGCTACACTCAAGGCATGAAAGCTATTGCCGTTGCCCTCTTACTCTTTGTGGGACTCATAATTTTGAACAAATTAGTCTAAATTTCCTTGGACTATTGCGCTTTTAAGCCGTTTGTGGTAAATTTTGAGCATATCCAAGGAGAGCACGGGCTCTCTTTTTGCTATCGAATGAACGAGTGAGGTGTGGAAATAGTCTATTTACACATCCCGAGTGAGTGAAGATACTAAAGGATCAGGTCTCAGTAGAGACCGTTACATAGTTTTATAACCTTGAAAGACGAGAAAGTACGTATAAACCAAGCAATAAAGGCCAAGGAACTTCGTGTCATTGGTGCGGAAGGTGAAAACCTGGGAGTTATTCCGACAGCGGATGCACTCCTCAAAGCACAAGAAGCGAATCTTGACCTGATTGAAATTTCGCCGTCGGCGGTTCCGCCTGTTGCGAAAATCATGGATTTTGGTAAGTATAGTTACGAACTCAAGAAGAAGGCCAAGGAAATAAAGGCAAAGTCGCACGTCACAGAGACCAAAGGAATGCAGGTGAAGATTGGTACAGGAGATCATGACCTCAATATCAAGGCGAAGCGGGTTGCAGAGTGGATCCTTGAGGGTCACCGAGTAAAAGTAGATCTTTTCCTCTGGGGACGATACAAATACATGGAAGAGGGGTTTCTCAAGGAGCGGCTTCAAAAATTCTTGAAAATTGTGCCAACAGAGTATAGAATAGCCGACGAAATCAAGCGAAGTCCAAAAGGATTCAGCACCATCATTGAGCGAGGAATCACTCCAAAGGCCAAATAGTTGTTTCAATTCACAGCAATCATTTACATTCTTTATGAAAACAAATAAATCGTATACAAAACGCATTAAGGTCACCAAGAACGGGAAGATTATTGCGCGCAAGGCAGGGCAAAACCACTTTAATGCAAAGCAAACTGGTCGTCAGCGACTCCGCCGAAAGCGAACACAGTCACTTACCCTTACTAACAAGACCATACAGCGCTTCCTACCTAAGAGTGGGGCGAAGAAGAAGACTACTACAGCTACTAATATTTAATATATGTCACGAGTAAAAGGAGGCGTTAGCGCCAATAAACGACGAAAATACATCCTCGAAAACACGAAGGGTTTTCACTTGGGCCGTGGTACTAAGAAGCGAGAAGCTATTGAGGCAACTCATCACGCACAACTCCACGCATTCGCACACCGACGTGACAAAAAGAATGTATTCCGAAGACTTTGGATTACTCGCATGAATGCGATTCTCCGTGAGAACGGACTCAAGTACAGTGTATTCGCGAAGACACTTGCAGACAAAAGTATTCTGCTCAACCGAAAGATGCTTGCAACCATTGCAAAGGAACGACCTGAGGTGTTTGGTCGTCTTCTTGCAAAGATGAAGTAGTACAACGAACGCTTCCTAATTTTTTACAAAACAAAACCCCCGAGGTTCATCCTCGGGGGTTTTGTGTATATTTAAAAATCTATCTCAATACGCTCTCCAAGGTGCGGAGCCATGGCATTGAGGCCAAGAAGAAAGAGGCCCATTGGATGGCGAAGAAGGCTG
>CAZCWH010000037.1:7022-7797 GCA_964502345.1 uncultured Candidatus Saccharibacteria bacterium
AATGGCATTGGGGCCAAGATAGTCCCTGAGACGTTGGACTAAGAAGAGTGATGCACGCTCCTCCCCCATCGCCACAAATACCTGTTTTGCTTTTCCTCCACCTGCAGCGACAAAGTCAATAAGCTGATCCCTATCTGCGTGCCCTGAGTATCCCTGTATTCGCGCAATCTTTGCGCGCACTCGTACTTGTTCCCCATCAATGTTCACCTTCTTTGCACCATCATTGAGAAGGCGTCCAAGACTGCCAACAGACTGATACCCAACAAGGAGAAGTGTCGTGCGGGGATCTTCGAGATATCGCTTTTCGTGTTGCAAGATTCGTCCGCCATGGCTCATGCCTGAGCCCGCGATGATAATTTTGGGCCCCTGCACGTGTGCAATATCACCCGACTCAGACATAGTTTCAGTGAATGAGAGCTTCGGAAAATCAAAGACGTCGTCCCCCGCTGCTGTCTGCTCCTGTACTTTTTTACTGAGGTAGCCAATATGTTGTTTATAGAGCTCTGTCACCGATATCGCAAGTGGAGAATCCAAAAATACAGGGAGTGGTTCCATCTGACCGCGCTCAATAAAATTATTAATCTCGTAGAGCATCCCTTGCGTGCGCTCAAGTGAGAATGCAGGGATGATGAGTGTTCCACCCTTTTTTCTCGTGTCCTCTATGTATGCCCTGAGGAGTTCTCCGCGCTCTTGAACTTGTTCATGGAGTCTATCTCCATACACACTCTCCATAAGCAGGTAGTCGTAATCCTTCACGATTTCAGGTGCATCGAGC
>CAZCWH010000037.1:7807-8031 GCA_964502345.1 uncultured Candidatus Saccharibacteria bacterium
TGGGGTATGTTACCAATATCCCCCGTGAAGAGAAATTTCTTGTTGTTTCGACTGAGGGTCACCATTGCAGACCCGAGAATATGCCCCGCACTCGTGAAGCGAGCCTCAACACCATCTCCTAAATCAACCGGCTCTCCATATGAGACCGTCTTCCATAGTGACATTGCTCGTTCAACATCCCCCAATTCAAAACATCGTGGAATTCCGTATCGTTCAGATTCATA
>CAZCWH010000038.1:0-7918 GCA_964502345.1 uncultured Candidatus Saccharibacteria bacterium
CTGCCTTAGGAGCAGATGCCGCAAGGCATGGAGGTTCAAGTCCTCTCCCGCGCACAAAACAGAAAACCCCGTGAGGGGTTTTCTTGTGCGCGGGAGAGGACTTGAACCAACAGTCTGGGAGACTGTTGTGCCGAAGGATGAGGTCAAGTCCGTTGATTATAAAACCCTTACGGGTGTCTTTCTATTTCGACTCTGTGTGCGGGAGGCGACTTGAACAGAGATGAGGTCAAGCCTCTTCCCATTAAACATAAGTGATGCTGCAGGATATCCACCATTCTTACGAGTTCATTGGCTAGGGTTCCGTGGTACTTTATTAAAGGCCCGGATACACACAGGAGGACGACGTGAACTTTGGAAAGATTGCGGAGAATCTGCACGAATACTTCATCCTTTTTTTGCGTAGTGACCTAAATCGTCCAGAGCAGATAATCACTCTCGAAAATTGGTGTTACTACCTCCAGTCTGACGAACCACATGATTTCATGATGGTCTCGGGTGAGCACGCCGGAACCACGTGGTGGCTCAGAATCTACGAGAATGGCGAATGCCACATCGAAGGTAAGGCTGGCTGGTACAAGATCGGCACACTACACGAAATCAAAGCAAAGGCCGCCCTGGGATCTGCGTGAGCAGGTCCTTTTTATTGCACACATAAACAAACACCGCATGCGCCCATAAGGCACATGCGGTCAATCGTCGAGAACGCTCAGCGTCAGCTTTTTGGAGGATGCCACATCGATATCCTGAAAGCGAATGGGATAGATACGCCCATTCGAATTGATGAGAATGACTACATCTGTCTTCCACTTCGACTTGAAGCATGGGTCAGGAACACGACCGTGAACCTGGGCATCGATTACCCCACCCCAGTGATAGATTCCCGTCCCGGCAACTTCAGACTCTTCCACTTCGCGACACACAACACGAACCCAATCGTGTTCCGTGAGCTGTAAAACATCAAACAATTCAGCTTGAACTTCGTCACCGTCTCTCATGCAACTACCCTTTCATAGGCACTTCGAAAAACAAGACCTGAGTACAGTATAAATCGCTTGAGGAGAAATGGTTCTCTTACTTGGTGATAAGCCCAAACTACCTCGCGACACTCTTCAATCGATGCTTCTTGAATTGCTCCAGCTTCTTCTTGTGATTATTTTTTACGAGTCTCTTTTTGACAGACTCCGGAAGCAAATCAAATGTCATACATTTGTATGAGCAGTATCCTTTCTTCTTCGCTTTACACTTGTCACAACAAATAAAAAGTACATGACATGCCTGATTCTTGCAGTGTATATGCTCATCACACTTCTCTGTTGAACAGAGGTGGCAGTGCGCAATTATTTCGCCACTAATTCGTTCACCCATTCGCTCATCAAATACAAAGTTCTTCCCTTTAAATTTATTTTGGAGTCCCTGTTCATCAACTTGTCGTTTGTAATCAATAATTCCTCCTTTAAGGTGCCTAACATTTTTAAATCCATTGTGCTTCAGCCATGCACTCGCCTTCTCGCACCGAATACCCCCTGTGCAGTACAGTGCAATCTTTTTGTCTTTGTGGACCTTGAGAAGCTCAGGAGTTTTTTTAAGCTCCTCACGAAACGTATCAACATCAGGCGTAACGGCATTTTCAAAGTGCCCCACCTCACTCTCGTACCCATTCCGCATATCAACGACAACTGCCTCAGGATCATCAATGTATGCGTTCATCTCTTCCGCTGTGAGATACTCACCGACATTAGTGACATCAAAGGATGCGTCATCGAGTCCATCAGCAACAATCTTGCTCTTTACCTTGATGGTGAGTTTGTAGAACGAAACCATATCCGTCTCTTCAACCGCAATCTTATAGGGAATATCTTTGAACTCAGTCTTACCCTGGATGTACGCGTCAAACTTTTTCCAATTTTCGGTTGGTACGTTCATCTGTGCGTTAATCCCCTCTGAGGCTACATAGATACGACCAAGGCAACCGAGTGATCCGAGCTTTAGAAATAGCTCATCACGCATCGCTTTAGGATTTGAAAGACGCACGTACCGATAGAAAGACAGTGTCGTTCGCGGTCGTTTTTCCTCCATTACGAGTGCTTTACGTTCTTTTTTTGAAAGGGTTTGTTTCTCCATATCGCAATAACGTTGACAATATACCTGAAAATACGTTGTAAAGAAAGGCTGGTTTGGGTATCTGAGGGGTTGACTTTTATACCCAAATATGGTATCATATTTCTCAGACGGAGGGGTAGGATTTCTACCCTTTCAAAACAACCATTGCGCTCTTGTGAGCGCTCCGTTCATCGACAAGAAAGGAATCAACATGCTTAAGAATCTCTGGCAACGGTTTGTTGCATTCATTACGAAAGAGGATGCACCTCCTCCGTCACAAGAGGAGTTCAACCAAACTGACTCAGCGATTCAGAGAACTCGCTGGACGCGGTTCACGGTAGCGGTGGTGAGTCCTCTCATCGCATTGATGCTTGGCGTCCTCATCGGAATCGGCTTCGCGCTCTGGTTCAAGTTTCCACCGATTGTCGGGTACGCTCCAGGTCTTGCACTTGGTGTATTCCTGGCGGTTTACGTCATCGCGAATTCGTATATCGTCAACGATGCTGTGACGGCCTTCGTGACTACTAATCCACTTATCTCCATGCTTAACCTGGGTAGCCCACTCGTGTCATACGGCCCGGGCTTCCACTTCGCCTATTGGTGGGAGCAACGCTCGGGCGGCAACACAGTGAGTCTCGGTGAAGCGGCAGAGACGTACTCCATTCAAGTGCAAGGACCCACAGGGGTTATCACCGTGAAGTATTCGGTACGGCTTCGTCCCGATATCACCCGTCTGCCTGAGTTCCTCTCGGGTGTTGCGGCAATTGCGGCTGATTTGGGTGGAATCTTCTCCGCAAAAATCATGGAGTTCTTAAGCAACATGCCCGTCAAGGAGGCACTCCTCAGTGGTGATGCCATCAACAAGATGCTCGAGAGGGATTTCAAGCGTGGGGCGACCCAGCATGAAACTGCCTCGGCTTTCGAGAAGCGTTTTGGCGTCATCATTGGCGATGCGACGGTGGAACAGATCCTACCCTCAACTGAAGTACAACAAACCATGAGTGCCTTGACTGAGTCATCAGTAATCGACCAGATTGTGGCAAACTCATTTGGTCGCAAAAACGCAAAGGAAATTGCGACTGCAATCGCGAAGGGTAAAATCTCTGCCGAAGAGGTGAACCGGCGGCGCACGCAAACAATCGCGCTTTCGGGTAACCTGCAAGGTATGGAACTGAAGGAAAGCACAATTAACCTTCAAGTCACCGGCCTCGATAAGGTCGACCCGGCCCTTACGCAAGCAATTGCAGCGGCGGCCCCGGCACTTGCAGCATTTGCAAGTTCTCGGGGTCAAAGTAAGCCTGCTGCGAAAGCCAAGCGTGGCAACGACAAGGGAGTTGCAAAATGAGTGATGCACCTGTAACTGGTATCGTCGGCTCGCAAAACAGTGCGAAAGCGACTGCAACAACTGCACGCAATGCAGGGAAAGGCAGGTTGAAATCCTGGGGAAAATGGGCAGCAATACTGCTCGTTTCCCTAGTCGTTCTCGATGCCTTCGTGGACTGGATGAGAGCCCCTTCGAAACAGAATATCGGGGATAGCGACAAACCTGCTTCTCAAATGTCCCAAACACAGCCCATTACGCTTCTACAAGCACGATGGGCCGGAGTGAAGGACGGCGAGGTGCTTCCTGTGGGGGTCTGGTCGGAACCGCTCAGAGTTCCGCTGGTGCAAAAGCTAGTGCATTGGCCGTCTGGTGAGAGCTTCTACTACAGGGCTCAAACCTGCATCGGCGGGAGATGTACCGACAGAACCCTCGGCGACAACGACAACGGTGACGAGATCAAGATCATGATTCTCGAGGCCGGACGCGGTATGACCAAGTTCGTTCTTGAACACAAGTGAGGCACAGTGCTTCGCAAGCGCGGCATCCTTCGGGACCGCGCTTTTTCTTTGCTTCACAATTGATACTGAATACCAAAAGACCCCGCAGAAAGCGGGGTCTTTAAAAATCTTTCAATCTAATTATGGCAGAGGGACGCCGAAGGTATTGAGAGCGACTTTGAGGATTGCGTATGCTGAGATGATGATGAGTAGCCCAATAACCCCATAGAGCATGTGCTTCTTACCAGTTTCCCTGCCCTGATCGCTATCAGCATTCATCACGAACTCAAATCCACCCCAGATAAACATGAGCATAGCTACAGCCACCATAAGCGCCATGAGTGGAAATAGAATCGCTGATTCTATTTTACCCAAGACTGTCTGCGCTGCTTGAACATGATTTGAAGCATACGCGTACATACTAGATAGAAAGCTTCTTATTCAAGAGTATTATCTTGGAATTCCAGGTACAGCTGGAGTAGCTCCACCACCCACACCGAGGAGTGTCACTACGAGTTGAACGATACCCCAAACAGCAACCATCACAACGAGTCCAATGATGCCATACACCATATATGCTCGCCCTGTCTCTCGCTTCCCTTCATCACCAGCACCGAATACAAAGTATACGAAGACTCCCCAGAGGAAGAATAGTAGCGCAAGTGCGAGAACAAATGGAATAAGGTTATTTACAAGTGTTTGTACACTTGTAAGCAAGTTGTTGAAGTAACCAAGATTAGCATTTTGCGCAAGTGCAAACATCGGCGCAAATGCGGTGAGTGGTAGTAAACGTGTGAGTAATTTCATAATTGAATGATTAGTATTGAATATTAAACATAATGGACCAATGCATACATTCTATTCCTTTTATCCACATAAAATAGCCTATTCTGTGGATACGTCGATACTTCTTTATATAGTTATACGCCGAAAAAAGTCTTGCGCAAGATGGCAAGAATACCCCAGATACCAATCATGATGACAAAGGCGATAATCCCTACCTGCGCCAACTTCTTGCCCGACTCAACAGACTTCTCATCCCCTGCATTCATAATCCATGCTTGTATAATCCCCCACATAAGGACGAGAAACGTGATGCCAATAATGAACGGGATAAGGAGACTAATAAGATCAATAATCAGTCCTACAAAGCTTTTGAAGTCAGTCGGGGCGGTCGCTCCGTACGAGACAAGCGGTACTATGAGTAAAAGTAGTGTGGAAATATATTTCATATCATTACAGAGCCTGAACGGTTCCTTGTATAAGCGTAATAATAAGTTTTGCCCCAAGTATGACAACTCCACCTATAACTGCCCATGTAAATGCCGACTTTGCGGTCGTTATTTGACTCTCGTTACCACGAGCGGTCACGAAGAGAAAGCCAGAATACATAATGAAGAGAATAATAATCGGGAGTGCAAAGACAAGCAGGATATCAATGATTTTAATTAAAAAATCAGTAATTGATGTTGATTTGAGTGGATTAAGGAGTGAGACGACAGGTCCAGTAGTTCCACCTGGCGGATTGCCAGTAGTTCCACTGACACAGTTGTTCATTGCATCACAGGTGCCTGCAACACCGGTAGAAGTAGTACAACCCGTGCCTGGGCCATACGCAAGACAGATTTGATCAGCCGCCAAGGCATTCCCTCCTGTAAAGAAAAAGAATGAGAAGACCGCGAAAAAGAACATTGTGAGTGCCTGAACTCGATACTCCTTTAATGTATTGCTATGCATCATACTCATTTAAATAATAATTCTAATCGACGTATGGTGTCATTAAGGACATCCGAGATGCGTGCCCGTCCTGAGGTTACGTCCTGCACCATTGATTTAAATACCTCGTCACTAGCGCTCGGGTTCGGATCAAGCCACCCGCGAGCGATGAGTGCCGAATTAAAGATGATTGCTCGAAATGGATTTGATGAACTATTTCCTAATAGAGTGCGGTGTACTGGAGCAATTCCTAGAAGTTCCGTAAGCATGCGTGCATTTGTTTCACTTCCAAGTATTTGTGCTACTGCATATGCCCCCGTCTGATTTTTAGACGCCCGAGGAATTGCGAACGCATAAAAATCTCCGTAATTTCGAAGTGTCGTCGCACCGCTTCCCTGAGGTACAGAAGCAACATCAAAATTTAAATTTGGGTTTGCTTGTCTGAGTCCCTCAAACTCACTTCCTGGTGCAAAGTACATGCCAAGCTCTCCAGCAAGGAACATGAGCCTGTCTCCACGGAGTGAACGGTTCCATGAGTAATTATCGTTTGTCGGATTTGCAAACTGTGTGTAGAACGAAAGGACGGCATCTCCTGGAGGTAATCCACTCGCAGTCTTATCATTCATCGTAACCTCATACTTACCTCCAGTTTCGGTAACCAAACTGCTTCCTGCCTGAAGGAAGAGCATAGATAGAATCTTCTTTGGATACGAAATATTACTGTATTCACCCAAGGATACTGCACTCTCTGAAATATTAAATTCAATATCCTTTTTCGTAAGTGACTTTACAGCCTCATCTGTCAGCTGTTCCCAGGTGCGTGGTGGCGTCGCAAGCCCATTACTCGCGAACATATCCCTGTTCCAATACAGTACGAGTGGGTCAACAGCGAAAGGGATACCGTAAATGCCCTCGCTACGCATAAATATTTCTGCTCCATCTACGTAGGTGTCTCTATAAAATCGTTCTGATACGGTCGCATAAGAAATCGGCATAAGTTTGGTACGGAAAAAAGCTAACCGCTCATGTGGTAACACAATAAGATCTGGTGGCACTCCCTCTGCAATTGCATCGACTAATTCTGCATCAAACGTATTTGGGTCCTTTTGGATGTACTCAACAACACTAAATTCTTTATCGGACGTTCGTATTTCTGAAAACACGTCATTGAAACGATACCCATTTAATGTTCCCCAGATGGTGACCTTTTCACCATACGGTCTGATCGCATCCTTTGCACCTCCTTTATATACGGAAACAAAAATGAGGCTTCCGATTGCGGCTGCTGCAAAAATACCAATCAATGCTATTTCAAATGGGCGAAGGTGCATCATATGCGTCTGAATCCTAATCCATAATGATGGTCACCTGCCGGGAGTACCCGTTCGAAGGCAAAACCAGCATCCTCAGCGAGGAGCCTACAATCACTTTCACTCATCACGTGAGTCAGCTGTGGACCCATACCACCGAATGATTCGGACCAGTCGACAACAAAAAACTTTCCACCCTTGCGGATAACACGTGCCATTTCTGTAAGCGCAGCCTTTTTATTTTCAAGTTGGAACAGTGTATTTATGAGAATACCAGCATCGAGCACTCCATCCGCGAGTTTCGTCCCTTTTTCTGCTTCAAGATCACACCAAATGACCTCAGTATTTGAGAGATGTTCACTGTGTATAAGAATACCGAGCTTGTCGACAAGTGCCTTTTGGATCTCACATGCATATACCCGTCCGGTGCTCCCTACCATTTTTGAGAGAATCCGTGTGAAATTACCAGGACCAGCACCAAAATCAGCGACACTGTCCCCTTCACGAAAATGAAAGTGTGTCGCTACTGCTTCTGGTTGCATAAACTGCCCCATAGAAGGTTTTTCCATGAGGTTATTATACCTTGAGGCAATGAATATTGCCTGAACAAAAGAGTGGAAAGCCCAACCTATTAAACATGCTTATATACTTAAGAAAATCCTGCAAAATTTGCTGAGTGCGAGGCGCACAAGAAAAATATATTGAGGCGTGGCCAGAAAATAACGAGTGCAACGATTATATTTTCTGAGTCCGTCTTCATAAGCTTTCCCTATGCTTTATGAAGACGCCCAAACTAATTTTGCAGGATTTTTTAGAAGTAGACAATAGAAGCAATTGAATCCCCCGGCCTAAGTCGCATCACCTTCACACCCTGAGTTTGTCGTCCGAGTGATGGGACGTCTTTGATTGGCAGTTTAATTACCTGACCCTTCTTACTCATCACCACAAGTTCGCCTTCTAAGCGATTCTCT
>CAZCWH010000039.1:0-7910 GCA_964502345.1 uncultured Candidatus Saccharibacteria bacterium
CCCCGGCTTGCGTCTTTCGAATCCCTCTTTAAAACTCCGTTTTAAATTCCTGCGGGCTACGTGGGTTAAGTACCCCACAGGTAAGGCCTTGTAAGGCTATTCTAGCAACTTCTTGCTAGGTCAGTTTAGGTACGTGGGTCGCGTATATAATCTCGCCAGTACATGGGGTGCTGGCTCTTAGTTTGTTGTTTTACAAAGGTTAATCCCTCACTAGTAAGTTTGCCTACCTTTCTAAACTCACCCCATTCTCTAATTTTGATAAACCTTCGACGGACCATGTATGAAGGTTTGTCGTCACCCCTCCACCCAAATGGATGTCCTGACTCAAAATGAATAGATTGCATTAACCGGTTGTCAGAATACTTGGTTTCGCTGGAGCTGGTAATCATGACTGCTACAGGGTCATCCCCGAGATATTCTAAAACAGCGGCTCGATGACGCATTTTACCTTTGATTATTGTACCTATTTCGTATTTCTTGTCGGGCATACTACAAATGATCGAATCCTACATTCCGACACTATAAAAAGACTCACTTTTTTATATCATTTTTACCAAGTACGAACACAGCGTGAAGAATCTCGTATATAGCAAAGATAGCAAGAGAGAATATGGCGATTACTGTTACGTTGGCTGCGTAATAGACTGCATTTGATTTAAGGCCGGCATCACCAATGAAATCAGGTCTAAAAACGAGCACGAGTAAGACGATAGCAAAAGCTGAAATTAAGAAGTACGTATTATGTTTTATCTCACGCCTCGTCCTCTCAAATGTAGTTGCGTACTTATCTTCGAGCACCATAAGCTGTCCCATCAAGAATACGACTGCCGCAATGTTAAATCCTACGATTGTTGCGAAGGTCTCAATGAAGTGATCATCGAGAAATGTCTTGAGGTACGATCCGGGCATTAGGTAGTCTGCTCCAACCACTGCAGTTGAGAAAAGCAGTGACACAAAAATGAACCCAAGGAATCTCATTCAAATATTTTAGCAAGAACGTCGAATATTGCTTGCTGTCCGTTGCCTTCGGTGGTGATATCTATGTCAAAGCTCTTTGTGACGATACTGTCTTTGCTCTTGAGAACTTTCTTCACCTTGCCTTTGATCTTGAGGCTGTACTCGCCACCACCTTTTGTGATGTACTCAACGCTTTGATTAGTCAGGTCATTTTTTGGTACCTTGAGAAGACCAGCTGAGTTTTCGAGTTCTATAGAGATACGATTTGAGTTGTACTCTTTCTCAAGACCCTTCAGTTCGTCATTGAGTGAGTCCTTAATACCAAAAAGATTGGGAGCATTGTATGAGAAGGTGAGTTTTTCAATTTTCCCTTCGTTCTCATCAACAACGTGCCAGAACTCCCTCACTTCTGTAACGGGGTTGATTGCAATGGCGTACCCACTACTCAAAAGAAAAGTGTTGAGTTCGTCTTGCAGGTTTTTGATTTGTTCTTGCGGGCTTGGGAACACGTTCGACTTCAACTCAAAAACAATTTTCTGACCTTTACCATTGTTGGGGTTGGTGTTGATGATCACAGTGGCGAATGGCCAACTCTCCTCAACTGTCTCTTCGAAGTTTTCATCAGGCGGTAGGTGACGTTTGATTGTTGCCTTCTTGCCAAGCTTGCAGATGAAGTAACCGTTCTGTTCTTTGACAGTTACAAACGCGAGCTGAACCCCATTGCTTTTGTAGGTGAACTTTCCTTTTTGCAGAAGCTCCCTAAAAATATCATTTTTATCTCGAGAGTCGACGAAAAGAGGGCTTTGCTCCAGCGGATTGAGGAAATAGGTGAAATACTGAAAAGTGACTTCTGATGTCATTTCAGACAAGCAAAACAGAATGTATGCTCACTGTCAATACAGCGTAGATTTTGCCCGAGGAGCCTTTCTTGTCGATTGGATCAATTGGCGTACCATCAGGATATTAGCAGTCATTAATGACGATAATATGACATATTCAAAAGAGTTGATGGATGATTTTAAAAAGCTCTATAAGGAGCGTGGGGGTGAAGATGTAAGTGACGGTGAAGCGGAGCTCATGCTTAATAACCTCACGGGTTACTTTTCACTCTTGTGGGACATAAGTAAACGTGAGGCTCGTTTAGATAAGAGACTCAAGACTGAACCGGGTGGCTTTCCGGTAGAAGGCGAATTCACCTGTCGAATATGCGGTACTCGTATCAATGAAGTAAACGGTTGGTACGATAGGTGCGGTAAGAAGTGTCTAACCTGCCAGAGAGCTTTAAATGACGGAGTGATACCGTCTTTTATTTTTATTAACGACGACAGCTATTTCAAAATGTGGCAGATGGATAGCTATTTCAAATTGAAATACCAAACAGTAAAAAAGATGATTCGGCTCGGTGAGGTCGTGCCGCGTATTATTCTCGACGATACAGGTAAAGCACATGAGTACATATTCCTAAAGAAGGAGAATCCAAGGTTTACTCTTAGATACAACTCAGTCAGAAAGTCATGGGATCGTAATCGAGAAAAAGTACATCGGGCATGGGCCAAAAAGAAGAAACTTGAACTTATTGAAGAGTATGAGAAAAAGCTTAAGCCAAAGTCTCGGTATAATCGCATTTAGGATAGGTACTGCAGCCCAAGAACGGGCCATACTTACCGTTGCGTTTCACTAGGGAGCTTCCACACTTCGGACAAATCGCAGGTTGTGCCGTGGGAATAGCAACGTTTGCTAACTGCATGTATTCCATGAGCTTAAACTTATCGACGAGCTCAATTGGTTTATCCGCTGCAAACTTCTCAGCGTCTAGTGTAAAAATATTGGTGGTAATAAAGTATCCCTTTCCGCCATCAATACGATCAGCTATCGCTCCGTAAAAATCTCGGACCGCACCAACAGGTACTTTTGAAGTAATAAACTTCTTGCACTGAATATAGTGTCTACGACCATCTTTTTCAGCTTCTACATCAACTCCGCCGTCACCCTTACCGCCAGTTACTGTTGTGTGATAACCGAGAGATCGGAAGAGTTCTGCAATGTATGTTTCAAACTGTGCAGGTGAGAGCTTCTGCAGATCTTGTACTTTTTTCTTGCCTAAAAACCATTTGATCTGACTCTGACGACTCATTAGGTCGATTGCAATCCTTAATGCCAAAACAACAATAGCTATTCCGAACAGAGTGAAATATAGGGACTTCATTTCCCACATGCCTTTGAGAATTGGTATTAGAATATTTGTTGAACTAAAATCCATAAATCTACTCTTCGATTGATGCTATTTCTGAACTTGTTAGACCATAAATCCGATAAACTATTTGGTTTATCTCATTTTCAGTAGTGGAGAGTTCTGTCTCGTAGACCACACATTCTTTCTGATATTTACTGAAAACAGCGTATAGTGCATCTTTCTGAGCCAAATCCACTTTAATTCTAGATAGTGAAATAAACTCACTCAAGTCACATCTCCACCAAAAATTTAATTTGGTAGGCCAGCTCTTTATTTTGTATTCCGAGAGCGCAAGAGTTTTGAATACTTCTGAACTTGACTCTAGTGATACTGATGCAACCTGGGCTTTGTTAACAAGGTCAGCCAGTTTCTTCACATCCTGATCGAGTAATTCAGGAAAGCTCAGTGGCTCAAGGTACACATTTGTATACGCAAAGTAACCTCCTGAAAATTCTGACCCTGTTTTAGCAATATAGAAATCTACCAACTTCGAATTAAGAATAGCAAAATAAGCTGACTGATTTTCAATAGAAACGTTCTTGAAAACCAAATTAGTGCATTTGTCATTGGTGTAGTAACCTGCTTCGTCTATCGCCATGTTTGGATGCAAGGCAAGGTAAGGAGAAATGATTTTTCGACCTTCAAAGACACTTATCTCTCGAGAATTGTGGAGAGAGTACCAATAATCTGGATTTGTTTTGTACTTAACTTTTTTAGCAACAAGTACATTTTTAAACTGCATTAAATACGCATATGCTTTAGGGTATTCTCTTTCTAGCTCTTCCTCGGGGATTGGTACGGTTTTAAATTTATCGTTAAGTTTATGAGGATACAGAAGGAAGAGATCTTCTTTTGAGATTTCGTATCTTGAGACAGAGCTACCCATAAGCAAGGGTTTGACGATACTCGACTCCATAACCACGTCAGACCCAAGTTCTTTTGAGTATCCTTTGAAGTAGTGTCCTTCAATTACTCCAGAGAGTATGAAAATACTATCTGCACCAGTGACTACACCCCGAGATACTTTCTCGAACGCGTCATTGAGCTTGGTTTTATGCGATGTCACCTTATTGATCAAGGAAACATTGTCTGTGCTGGCAAACACCCAGTTGTCAGTGCTGAGATGGTCGTATTGTATTGGAATGAACTCTAGAGAGCTTTGTAAATAATTAGGATCAACATCGATGTATTCGATCAATTCGTTGTCTTTTGAGAGTAACAAAATGCATGTATATGTTGAGGCATCTGCAAATACTTTATGTGACCCGAAATGTAGCACCCGTTCCAAATAGCGTCCGTCTGATAGATATTTACGAGTTGCTTCACCAAACTTTGATCCGAGGAATTTATGCGGGAGAATATATGACGCTTTGCCGTTTTGAGAAAGCACTTGCATAGCTTTCTCAATAAAAAGAACGTACAAATCAAACCTCCCACGTGCCGTTTGGTAGTTGGTCTCATAGTATTTAATATCATCCTCGCTTCCTGACCGAATGTTCTGCAAACGTACATATGGCGGATTTCCTACGACAACATCAAAACCTCCAAGACTCATAACTTCACTGAATTCTTTTTGCCAATCAAAAGCTTTACTCCCCGCTACAGCAGGGTCGCTGATTAGGCTGTTTCCACACTTGATATTTTTATCGAGCGAAGTGAGTTTTTTGCCTTTTTCTGCTGACTTGAGCCAAAGACTCAGCTTTGTGATTTCTACTGATTCTTCGTTTAGGTCAACTCCAAAGATATTGTTCTTAAGGATTGATCTAATGTAGTCATCATTACTAAACAGTCCATTGCCAAGAATGCTGGCAACACGCTTGTTTTCCGCCATCAGGTAGTCAAAAACATACACGAGGAAGGCACCGCTTCCACAAGCAGGGTCAAGAACTTTTACATTTTGCAAGACAGTTTGATACTTCTCATACGCTTTTCGCTCACGCTCTTCGTAGGTCTTGTCTTGAATGTCACCCTTGAGTTTAAATTCATCCTTACACTTCTGCTCGTGCTCTCGAAGATACGCCCCGAGGGAATTATCTACAATGTAGCGAACAATATAATCAGGAGTATAGAAAATGCCATCCTTCTTCCGGCGACTTTGTGAAATTGTTTCTAGATTTTGACTCTCGTTTACTTTATTTTTTATTTCCTCGAGGTCACTTATGGACTGCTCAAAAATATGTCCAAGGATCGTGACGCTGAGGTCTTCTCTGAATGAATAGGTACTCAGAGAGAGAATAGACTGCAGTGCTTTATCTGAAATCTTAAGGTTGTTGAGCACGGGGTCGTGTTTAAAAAGACCACCATTGTATCCGTCAGGAATTTCAAGCTTGTCACTACCTGTATCGATTGCATCAAAGAAGCCCTTAAGGGTATTCCAAAGTGAACCACCAAATGCAGAACTTTCTGCCGCTTTAATCACTCGTTGCAAAGTATTATCAGGCAGTAGTCCTGTATCCTCGGCAAAGCAAGTGAATACGATGCGGTCGATTATCTTTTGAGCCTTTTCAATACCGAGGTCAATATTAGTTTTGACTTCGGGATTGTTTTTATAGATGTCACGCAAGAGTTCGAGACGGGCTTCGCGGTAGATTTTGTAGAACTTCTTTCCAATCTCTTCCTGCTCAATCCGAATGTCGGTAAGAAGATTTTCGGTTTTGCTTGAACCAGCCGAAGTGGTGAGGTGGTCAGCTTTAAGGAGTCCAAACCATGTCTTAAATAGGAAGTAATCATTATCCGGATTGACGAGGTCATCCAATGTCCAAACTTCGTAGTCGAGAAGGTTGTCTCGGTAGAGTCGAAACTCCCAAAAGTTGCTCACTACAACAAATGGACAACTTCGGTACTGAGTCTTGTATTTGAATCCTTGTTGTACAGGACTCATATTTCCTTCACGACGTTGTGGTCGGTCAAGATCAACTCCAGCACCCTTAAGTTCTACCACTGCTGCAATATTACTGATTTCACCTTCGGTATGACTTAGCACCGCATCTGGTAGTTGACCCTTTTCAGTTGTGGCTTTCGGTTCAAATGAAAATGGATTTGCCGGTTTCTCTTTATAGCCAAGAATAGTTAGAAAAAAGTCTCGATTGTATGCTTGTTCCCGAGAAGTTTCCTTATCAACTTTGAGGGTCCCGTTGTGATAGTCGTTATGCCATGTCTTAACAAGCTCGACATAGTCACGGATATCTTCTGTGTTGATGGTTGATGCAAGTGACTTAAGTCGATGCTTTCCGAATAAGCTAGCCATAACTTCATTTTAGCACAACAGTAGCGTCATATTGCCTTGATTTGAGCCCCGATTTCGCTGAAATGAACAGCTCTAATTTGAGCTTTTTCGAGTAACGTTAGCGAGACGCTACCCTTATCCTTCGATATCTCCTTAAGGCGGTTCTTGCTGAGTACAAAAAAGCACCATTGGTCCATATCAAGAATATCGAGCGTGGCATGGTCTTGGTGTTTGAAAAGAGCGAGAACGTAGATATCTGATTTGTATTCCGGAGTTCGGTTGAGTTCCGCGAGTTTCTTTACTGCATCCGAATAATACAGCTCTGTGGCTTTGAGTCCCGACCAGAGAATCTTTGAAAGTTGATTCTGATCCCAATCCTGAATGTATGAGCAACACTTTACCTCTATCTTTTTATCCTGATACAAAACATCGTAGTCACCCCAAGGACTACGAACATCGATTTCTTTATTTTGCTTTAGTGCGTTCTCAACTAAAAATTCTGCGAGCGCACCTCGAAGCACATTGGAGTTGAGACTTGAAAATCCATACTGCCAGAACTCTAATACATTAAATGATTTCGGCCCTGAGTTCTTGAATACCTCAGAGCCAGTGAGTTTCCTCACTGGAAGTTTTTTATACATATCGTTGATCGCGATTTTATGTAGATGCCCAGGTACGCAAAAACCCGGACACCAAGGTAGACCCGAAGGTCCTACCAGAGTTTCCCCTGGTAACGCGATCAACGCCCCTGATGCCGGGGTTTATACGTTGATCGCGATTTGCAACCATATCCTCAAGAAAACTTGAGGGGTTAGGTCGACTGATATTCAGTTGTGCGGATAATATTAGCATTTTAGATGCTGTCTGGCACCTTAGCTTAGCTTTGGGGAATTGTGTAGTCATTTGCACCTCTTGCACTATTTACACATGTGTGGTGTTATCCACACCCTACCAACGGCACTCTCACTCGGTGGGCTACACTATTTGTACTGAGTGACTGGTAACTGAATGAGTAAATTTATTCATTCATTTTACTTCAATGAAACAATCTAATATCGAGGTCGTGACTATCTCTGTCACTGACCTCAAGCCAGCCGCGTATAATCCGCGGGTCTGGAATGATGAGCAAGTCGATGCGCTCAAAGAGAGCATCCGTCGGTTTGGATTAGTGGATCCGCTCATTGCGAATAGCGCACCGGAGCGGATGAACGTGCTGATTGGAGGACACTTTCGTCTGCATGTTGCAAAGGAGCTCGGGTTCACAGAAGTCCCCGTGGTGTATGTGAACATCCCAGAGCTTGAACGTGAGAAGGAGCTGAATCTCCGACTCAACAAAAACACAGGGTCGTTTGATTGGAATCTCCTCGGAGAGTTCGACAAAGCGTTCCTTACTGATGTGGGTTTTAGTAGTGAAGAGATCGACGACATTTTTGCTGTCGATTCAACACCAGAAAACTTCAACATAGATAAACAACTTAAAGACCTCGACATTCA
>CAZCWH010000040.1:0-7772 GCA_964502345.1 uncultured Candidatus Saccharibacteria bacterium
GAAGTGGTACTGAGAATACTCCACTCATAGTGGGTGCAGTCCATGCAATAGTACGTGCACAAAAAAAATGGAGTGAGCGAAGTGAGAACGTTACCCAACTCCGTGACTTTTTTATCACCGCTCTTGAGCAATCAATTCCGGGGGTGCTCCTGAATGGTTCGCGTGTTGCGCGAGTCGCAAACAATGTGAATATTTCGATACCAGGCATGGATACTGAATTCGCTGTGATTACACTTGATAGTAAAGGCATTTCAGCATCAACGAAAAGTGCGTGTAGTGGCGCTCGGGGTACGGGCTCAAAAGTGGTCTTTGCAATAACGGGAGATAAAAAACGGGCAGATGCTACCATTAGATTTACTCTAGGAGAGGGTACGACACGTAACGAATTAGCCCGTGTCGTAGATGTACTCTCTAGGCATGTACAAGACATACAGACCTTCAAAAATACTCACAAGGAGCGGGTTTGACTTAAGTAAAAAACATTGTATTATTGTCTTTATACGCGAAATCTTGGTAGGCGCTCACTCCATACGACCGGCTACCTTCGCACATAAATACAGTATCTATGCCTAATTTTCACAATTTCACATCACGTGCAAAGGAGGCCATTCGAAAGGCTCACGAACTCGCCATTGAGCGAGGTCAAAATCATGTAAGCCCGACACACTTGCTTGCTGCTCTTGTCATGCAGGACGAAAATACGGTCATTTCACTCCTCGATCGACTCGATATTGATGTTATCGCCTTTACCGACCTTCTCATTGAGGCACTCGAGAACCCAGGAATGAATCAAACAATTTCTCAGTCATACCAGCTCTACCTCACGCCAGACTTGGCACAGGCACTTGAACAATCTGGTCGCATTGCACAAGGTCTCAGCGATTCATATGTTGGTGTCGAACACCTTTTCTTAGCGCTACTCGAATTTCCTGGTCCAGCAGTGGAGGTGCTTCAGCGCATTGGTATTGATAAGCGCCAAGTGCAGAATGCGCTTAAGGAAGTTCGTGAGAATTCAGCTGATGATGTACAACCACAAAAAAAGTTCCGTGCGCTTTCAAAGTATGCACGAAATCTCACGAAGCTCGCGCAAGAGAATAAACTCGACCCCGTCATTGGACGCGATATGGAGATTCAGCGTGTGGTACAGATTCTTTCAAGACGCACGAAGAACAACCCAGTCCTGATTGGTGAAGCTGGAGTTGGAAAGACTGCGATTGCAGAAGGTCTTGCGATTGCGATTGTGCAGGGGAATGTTCCTGAGTCTATAAAAGGTAAGGAGATTCTTTCTCTCGACCTCGGCCTTCTTGTTGCGGGAACGAAATTCCGTGGAGAATTTGAAGAGCGTCTCAAGGCTGTCATGAAAGAGGTTGAGCAAGCGCATGGAGACGTCATCCTCTTCATTGATGAGCTCCACACTATTGTGGGGGCAGGACAGGCAGAGGGTTCAATGGATGCATCGAATATGCTCAAGCCAGCTCTTGCACGAGGTGAACTTCATGTCATTGGCGCGACTACCTTTAAAGAATATCAAAAGCATATTGAGCGTGACCCAGCCCTCACACGAAGATTCCAACCAGTACACGTGAATGAACCATCAATCGAAGATGCGATTGCTATTTTACGTGGAGTCGCGGAGAAGTATGAAATCTATCACGGTGTACGCATTACTGATGATGCCATTGTCTCTGCGGTGACACTTTCAAGTCGATACATCAGCGACCGATTCCTTCCTGATAAGGCAGTTGATCTTATTGATGAGGCTGCTTCTGCACTCCGCATTTCACTTGAAAATAAACCTGAAGAACTTGTCATGGCAGATCGTTCGGTGCGTCGTCTTGAAATTGAGCGAGAAGCGCTTAAGAAGGAAGAGGAAGTCTCAGAAAACAAGCCAAAAATTAAGGCTCGTCTCCGCGAGATTGAAAAGGAGATTGGTGAGCTCAAACAGCGTACCTCAGCACTCGAAACGAAGTGGAATAATGAGAAAGATGCTGTTGGTGAAATTCGAGAGATGAAGAAGGAGCTCGAAGAATTACGCCTTGAGGCGGATTCGGCTGAAGCAATGGCTGATCTCACGAAAGCAGCTGAGATTCGATATGCCACTATTCCTAAAATTGAAAAAGATCTCGAAGCAAAGTCAACAAAATTAAAGAAACTCCAGCGAACACGACGCTTGCTCAAGGAGGAGGTTACCGAGGAAGATATTGCATCTGTCGTCTCGAGATGGACAGGTATTCCTGTAGTCCGCATGCTCGAAGAAGAAGCAAAGAAGCTCTCACGTATGGAAGAGGGTCTTGCAGAACGTGTCGTCGGTCAAACTGAGGCAGTGAAGCGCATTAGTGATGCGATCAAGCGCTCACGCGCAGGTATTGCTGATCCTAATCGTCCGATTGGCTCATTCCTATTCCTTGGTCCAACAGGTGTTGGTAAGACGGAGCTCTCAAAGGCGCTCGCTGGATTTCTCTTTGACGACGAGAGTGCTCTCGTGCGTATTGATATGAGTGAATACATGGAGAAGCATTCTGTCTCGAAGATTATTGGTTCACCACCAGGATACGTTGGTCATGAAGAGGGAGGTGCAGTTACGGAACTCGTTCGTCATCGACCATATTCAGTCATTCTTCTTGATGAGATTGAAAAGGCCCACCCTGAAGTGTTTAACATCTTGCTCCAAGTACTTGATTCAGGGCATCTTACTGATGCAAAGGGAAGAAAGGTCAACTTCAAAAATACCGTCATCATCATGACTTCTAACATTGGTGCTGAGCATATTGACCGTATGTCGAAGTTTGGATTCACCAAGCTTAGTAATGAGGCAACGCAGTATGAGCAGGCAAAGAGTAAGGTGCTCGAGAGTCTCAAAAACTTCTTCCGTCCTGAATTCCTTAACCGACTCGATGAGGTTATCATTTTTGACATCCTCTCACCTGAAACTATCCGTAGTATTGTCGAGATTCAAATCAAGATGGTTGAAGAACGACTCAAGGCAAAAGAAATTGAACTCACCGTCACTCCTGAAGTTATCGACTACATTGCTAAAGAAGGATACGATCCGAAATTTGGAGCGCGTCCACTGAAGCGTGTTATTCAATCAAAGATTCTCACACCTGTCGCAACAATGATGGTTGGAGAAGGAATGTTGCAAGGTGGAACGGTATCCGTGTCACTTAGAAAAAACGAACTTCATTTCGACGTCAAAAAGAAAGGCAAGACTCCATCAAAAAGAACTGTGAAGGAAAAAAGCGACGCAGTGACCGCATAAGCAAAACCCCGCATACTCCACGTTGCGGGGTTTTCTGTAGTGCACAGACTACTGAGGTTCATTCTGTTCGTCTTTTATTTTTGGAGTTGGCGGGTAGAGCGCTTCTGCGCGCCTGGCACACCTGGCAAGTTCTTCAAGTAGTCCTGGTGCCTTTGTGAGACCGCGAACGACTGCCTGTAAGACAGTCGCTGCTCCTTCGACCTGTTGATTCTTGGAATTTTTCCCCTGGTTTACCAAATCCTTTAGTTTTTCGGCGTACAGATCATTTTCCATCTTGTACCCTTTCGTGGAACAACATCGACGTGGTCAGTCGTTTACGTAGACGAAGCATTTTGTGCTCGTCCCCTAAATGAACAATGCTGACGGCAACTATAGCACATCTGACTCTGTGGTACTCAAACACAGTACACATCTTTCCTGTGTAGAAAAGAGCTGCCCCGTCTTGTGAACGGGGCATAAGGACGTCAGAGGTGATGCACATACCGATCCGTCGAGAGGTCATTGTGGAGTGCTCGCGGATGTCCACGTACACCTCGTACACACGATTGGTGGATATCGACGATGGTCTCGTCGATATCTTCATTGGATTGTGCAGATTGGAGCCGGAGTGTCAGCCGACGTGCAGAAATCATGATTGCCCACGTTGACCCCAGAATTGGGATGTGTTCGTTTTGGATCATCTCCCCAAGGAACTGTCTTGAGGTACCAAGGTCCCACTCGGTCACCTTGTGGTCGTGATGGAAATCATCGAGCACCTTCCGCACAAGGGTGGCACAAATACCTTGGGCATCGCGCGGTAAATCGTAACGGACGAGTTTTGCAGGAGTTGCACAGCCGAGGAGCGAGCACGCCACCACAGACAGTATGCAGAGTCTCATGGAATTTCCCCCTATACAGGTTGGCGATAAGATCGAAATCTTTTGTTACTGTACTCCACCTCATACGAAAATCAACCTGCACATATTTTTGTGCAGGTTGATTGCTTCCGTAAAGTGAATTTACTGCCACGCACCAATGAGTGCTCCAACAGCGAGTAGCGTCACAAGCATGTTGCCAATATTGATCCAAAAGAGGGTCATACTACCACCCCAGAGCGCGTCACCTAACTTGAGGGGAACGACAAATCCAATCCATACCCAAAATGCATTATTGATGCCACCAAGTATGCCAGTGTGACCACTGAGGCCAATGTACCAGGCAAAGACGAAAAACATTACGAGACTAGCAACGAACTGACCGACATAACCCGTAATCATCTTCTTTTTCATCTGAGCCTGTTTTTCAGGACTCCACGCATCCATTCCCATTGCATGTATGAATTGTTTGCCAAAAAGTGGCCCATACCACACAGAGCCAATGACCAGGCTCAGAATGGCTGATACGAGTATTGCGATGTAATTTATTTCCATATAACAAATTAAAAAATAATCACCGATGTATACAAAAAGTATATCACCAACATAAAAATAAATACTCAGCGCGAATGAGTGTCGAGTGTAGTGAATAGAAACGATTTTTGCCAACTTCGTTTGTTATAATAAGGGTGTAATGGAGGCAAAAAAGAACAAAAGTGCATTCCGAACACGCATCGTGAGGTCTAGATACCTGACGTACTGTTTAATGGTCCTCAGCATCCTCCTCATCCCAGCATTACTTGCACTTAGGGTAGAAGCGGAAGTTGCAGTATTTTTCTCAGATACGCTTATTGAGGAGGAGTTACTTATTGATGTGACCGAAGAAGACGGTAAAAAGTATGTCGAACGGGAGCGAAGGTGGAGTAATTTCCAAGGAAGTGTCCCTGAGGCCGTGGAAGTAAGTACCATTGTCCTCCGACTTGCCTGGGCTGTAGGTCCTCTTTCTCTTGAGGAGCCTCCGGTGTCTATAGACGAAGGTGCCCAAGTACCTGCAATTCCACTTGAGAGTACTAATCCTGACCCTGAGGTTCTAGGCGAGGATGTGTCTTCAACTACAGAGGAAGAATCAATAACCACGTCGGCAGAAAGTTCTAATCTAGAAGTTGAAGATGCCACTTCAGGCGAGCCAGCTCCGGAAGTCGTTCCTGTGCGAGCTACGATAGAGACCGAGACAGTACCTGAGGGGGATATTGAGCCAGAGCCATCAGCTCCCGCTACTGATACATTCGAGCAAGTCTCACAGACTGAAATGTTCCTGTTAGCTAATGCCTTGATTGAGGAAGAGAGCGAACAACTTCCTGCACCTGTTGCGGATCAGGAGGAAGAACAAGTCGAAACACTTCCTCCCCCAGTAGAAGTGGCAAGCGAGGAAGAACTCGAACAGTTCCCGGAAGTCGATGTGACAGATGATGTAATCGTAGAAGAAGCAGAGGTGATTGAGGATGTTTTAGAAGACAGTGTCGTAACCCCCGTCACTTCAACTGAGCTTACTACCGAGAACATATCAGGGTCGAGCACAACTATGAGTGCAGACATGCTAACCGTCATGTATACGATTGATGGGGAGACATGGATTCCGCTCGGTGAAGTTAATTACCGTACGGAAAAAAATGCGGTCTTTGTTTTCTCGAACATGAGTGTAGAAGAAATACCACTCGTGCAAGTTTCTATTCGGTATACGATAGCGGAAGAAGATCAAATGAAGATCTATTTTGACTCGGTCCGCCTCGAAGTAGAGTACCTTGCACCCCTCATGGTGATTCCATTCGTGGACGAGGTAGTCAACGATCAAGAACCAAATTTTAAGATCAGCTCAATAAAAGCAGATGTACAATCTGAAAATATTCGAGCGGTAATTCTCGAAAAGGGGGGAATGAACGAGTTCTGGTACTCTGTTACAGAGCGAGGAACTGGGATGATTGCTTGGCAAAGGATTCAGGCTGGAGGTTCGGTTGACGCAACTGCTCCCTTGGCGATAAAGGAGAGAACAATATTCTGGATAGACACAAATCAACAAACATTATTTGGATTCTCTGTCGATGAGCAATCGATTTTCGCAGTGCCTTTTGAGAATCCAGAAGAAAAAATATTCCTGCTTCCATTTCAAAATGATGATGCAGAAAAGTGGCAGGCCACATTTGATCCTATAGATAATGCGTTTAAATTCGAAAGAATACGAACTTCACCCTCATGAGTAAAGTACTTTTTTCACGCATACAAAAATTCTGTAGTGAACACGTATGGGGAATAGGTGTTAGTTTTTTTGTTACGACCAGTCTTTTTTTGTGTGTGTTTGTGCCCAGTATAAGTGAAACGGTACGTCTATTTATTGCGGGGACACCTGTGGGAAAGTTTTTGGAAACAAATACAGTGTTAGCCCATTATCAATTCACTCCGACTCACGGTGTCATTGTGACCGGAGCATCAACGACTATTAGCTCAGCAACCCTTGCCGCCGCTGAGGGGGTTAACACCGGCTCCTGGAAGGGAACACTCGCCGACGATAACTACCACTGGGTGGTCGCAGGGGCAGGTGCGAGTGGACTCGATGTGAATCTCACCATCGGCGGTGTCCAGCTCAATGGTGCGAACAAATTCATCATTCAGACCGAATTCGATCTGGACGCCACGGTACTTCGTACCGAGGTGCAAGTCTGTGACTGGGTATCCTCAGTGAGTGTTGATTACGCAGCAGACGATGAGTGTACGGGTGGTGGATGGCGCACACTCAATACGCGCAACGCATCATCAACACCAAACGCGCTCAACCATACCACCGGTATTGCATTTCAGTGGCATGTGTTCAATGGATACTGGTCCACAGGGTACACCGGAGGAACATCGATCAACACCCCCCTCACGAATTTCGTGAATGGTTCAGATCAAATAAAGGTCAGATACTACTCAACTACCACGAGTGCTTCAGAAATTGCAATCGACTTCCTCCGTGTCTACGCAGTTGTCGACCCCATCTATCATGCAGCGGACTTCACACAAGAATCAGGAGGTACTCCTGCAGGGCACTATGGGAATACATACTCAGTGGGCAACACTGCAACAGTGCAACAGACAGTTACGACCGGTGATGGCTTCTACCTCGATGTTCCTGGTACGGGAGCAACAACCTCAAACTTCTACCTCACCTTCAAGAATGTGAAGACGTATACGGGAATGAACACTATCCTCGTGAACGCCGAGACGCTCTGTTCTTTAGCAACCGCGGGGCTCCAATATAAATTCAAAATTCGCAACTTCACGTTAGGCGTTTGGGAAGATATATCGCAACCACTCGATTGCTCTGTCACAGGTTTTTTTAATAACTTTGCTCTTAACAATATTGCCATTGATGATTACATCAATGGTTCAGATGAAATCTGGGTCGGCATCTATGCGCTCTCAAACTCTACGACAAACATCCGTATTGACTCCATCTACCTCATACTAGGTACCACGAACACCGACTCAAACAGTTGCGAGATATCATTTGGTTCAAACACTGCGGGGCGCATTGCAACGAATCCTTCGGCGCCAGGAAGCGATCGAATTGAAGTGATGAAATTGAGTGGCGATTATCTCTATCTTGGTGGCTATGACACCTC
>CAZCWH010000041.1:0-7277 GCA_964502345.1 uncultured Candidatus Saccharibacteria bacterium
AAGTGCTCATCGCCTATGAATCACCTAAGGAGATGGGTATTATCCGTGATGATCTTCTCACTGTTGAGACAATCTTCTCTCTCAAAGAAACAGAAGAGGGGGAGGTAAGTGAGATAGCAGAGGGAGCGATTATTACAGGAAAGGGTCTCCCGAATAGCTTTGTCACCCTCTATATCTTCAGTACGCCAATCGTGGTTACGGTAAAAACTGATACTGATGGTAGTTGGAGTTACATCTTTGATAAAGAGCTCGATAATGGTGAGCATGAAGTGTACGTAGGACTAACGGATAATGCAGGACGCATTGTTGCAAAGAGTAATCCACTCACATTCATAAAGACTGCAGAAGCATTCACTCCAATTGATGCAACATCTGAATCCGCGGTTGTAGGTGCTACTCATGAACCGACACTGTTTAATCAAAACATTATGCTTGTAGTGGTCTCAGTTACTGTTGTCGCCCTTGGTTTAGTGCTCATTTTACTTGGATTGTACGTTAATAATTCAAGGCGAATAATTCCGCAGGTATCGCAATGATAGATAGATTTCTTTTTTTCTTTTCTAGTGGCTCCTTGTACGTCAAGAAGCACCCACAGCTTCTTATGACAGTGCTCCTTATCATTGTCATTCCGATCGCATTTCTCGTAAGTGGACAGCAGTTTCTAAGTGCATCGCGGGAAAATCAGGAGCGACTTGAGAAGGACAGAGTCGGCATGATGCACGATGTGTTTTCATCATTTCTTATTGCATCGAATTTTAATCCAGAACTTATTCAAGCTGAAGTTGAAAGTATTGCACGACATAATCCAGATATAACTAAGTTTCGTATTGCACATGAAGAAGGGTCTACTGTTCGCATCATTGCATCACTCAATCACGATTCCGTAGACGCCCTTGCAGCTGATCCTAACGCCTATCGAATCGGTAATACCAATCCAAATGAATCTTTGATTAGTCCGTATGCACAAAATGGAATTCGCTATTGGCAAAGTTTTCGTCTTGTACGAACAACTGAGGGTGATGATTACTACATTTTTACAGAAACCTCACTTGAGCATATCGATACCCTGTTTGCATCACGCATTATGACTGCATATTACTGGCTCATTGGACTCATCCTTATTATTATTTTTCTTGTCGTTCGCCACGTTCGCCTCATTGACTACTCATATCTCTATGAAGAGACCAAGCGTGCAAATGAGATGAAAGATCTTTTCACCAACATGATTGCACACGAACTACGAGCACCACTTACCGCTATGCGTGGATACGCGAGCATGATTCGAGAAAAGAAGTCAGTTGATGATGAGAGCAAAGGATATGCAGGGAGAATCGAAGATTCTGCCGAACGACTCGTCCTCATTGTGAACGACCTTCTTGATGTTGCTCGAATTCAGTCCGGCAAACTCACTATCATGAATAGTGACGTAAATATTTCTAATCTCATCATTTCTGTCATTGAGTCGATTCAAGTTTCAGCGCGTGAAAAGCATATAGACATTAAATCAGAGGGTGTGCATGGCAATGTACGTATTCAGGGTGATGAGAAGCGTCTGTTCCAAGCGCTCACGAATGTGGTGAGTAATGCAATTAAGTACACTGAGAAAGGCACGATCACCGTGTCACTTGAAGAACGATCAGACCGTATTGAGATACGAATAAAAGATACCGGTATGGGGATCTCTGCAGAAAATCAAAAAAATCTTTTTGCTCCGTTTTTTAGAGTTGAAAGTAAAGAAGTACGTTCAATAACGGGTACTGGGCTTGGAATGTGGATCACAAAGCAACTCATCGAACTTATGGGAGGCTCTATCGCGGTTGAATCAATAAAGGGAGTTGGTACTCACGTTATTATCACGCTTCCGAAGTAACGTGTCATACATGCATTGCAGTTTTCGCCTTCAGAAATAGGTATGGTAAAGTAGTACAACCCTTGCCAGCATGCATGGGCGATATTGTATGGCTAAAAAGCAAGTTAAAACCTCAGAGGAGGTGCCAAAAGAGAATAATATCGTTATTCGTGGCGCCCGCACTCACAATCTTAAAAACATTGATTTAGTGATGCCTCGAAACAAGATGACCGTCTTTACCGGCCTCTCTGGTAGTGGTAAATCGTCACTCGCATTTGATACTATTTTTGCTGAGGGGCAACGTAGGTACGTCGAATCGCTTTCAGCGTATGCTCGCCAATTTCTTAAGCAGATGCAAAAACCGGATGTCGATGAGATTACAGGTCTTTCCCCGGCTATTTCAATTGATCAAAAATCTGCGTCACGCAATCCGCGCTCAACAGTCGCAACAATTACTGAGATATATGACTATCTTCGTATTCTGTATGCACGTATTGGTCAGCCCTATTGTCTTGATGTTAATGTACCCATCCAAAAACTCTCACAAGATGAAATATTGGGAATCATTCTCAAATCAATCCAAGATAAAGAAATAGCGCAAGCAAAGAAGGATTCTACCAATACTGTAATGGGTGTTCCTGTGAGTGCTCAGCGCGTTTCTATTTTTGCACCACTCGTCGTGGGAAGGAAGGGTGAGTACTATCAACTACTCTATGACATGCTCGGAAAAGGATACGAGGCAGTTAAAATTGACGGAAAAGTGCATCAGCTACGTGAAAAAATTGTACTTACGAAAACGAAACGTCATGATATTGATGTGCTCGTCGATGAGATTTATGTAAGTGAGTTTAGCAATGACCCAAAAAATTCCAAGGAACGACTTTCTGAAGCTGTTGAACTTGCACTGCGTGAATCGAATGGAATGGTAAAGATTGAAACGCCGGATGGTACAGAGCGAATACTTTCAGCAAAGTTTATCTGCCCAGTCGATGGATCCTCTTTTCCTGAGGTTGAACCACGACTGTTTTCATTCAATTCGCCCTATGGGGCTTGTAGCGAATGTAATGGACTCGGGACGACTGGGCTTTTCAATACCGATATTTGTCCATCTTGTAATGGTGCGCGTCTTCGTAAGGAAGCACTTCGCGTGTATCTTGGGGGAAACGGTAAGGATGATCTCGGGAAAAATATCGTTGATTTTACGGGCATGACCATTAAGGAGGCTTCAGATTTTATTGCGCAGTTAAAACTTTCAAAAAAGGATCAAGATATTGCATGGCCAGCGCTGAGAGAGATTATTGAGCGACTCGAGTTTATGATTAACGTTGGCATTGAGTATCTTACGCTTGATCGTCGTGCGAATACGCTCTCAGGAGGCGAAGCACAGCGTATTAGACTCGCGTCTCAGCTTGGTTCAGGACTTGTGGGAGCCATGTATGTACTTGATGAACCGACGATTGGTCTTCACCAGCGGGATAACGAACGGCTCGTAAAAACGCTCACCGAGCTACGAGATCTTGGTAATACGATTATCGTTGTGGAGCATGATGAAGATACAATCTTTGCTGCAGATTATCTCGTTGATATTGGACCAGGTGCCGGGATTCATGGAGGAGAAGTCGTAGTTGCAGATTATCTTGATACGCTTCTTAAGGCGAAAACCAATCCATCGAAATCAGTCACGCTCGATTACCTTCGTGGTGATAAACGAATAGAAATTCCATTACATACTCGAGAGGCTGAGCGAGGCAGTATTAAAATTCGTGGAGGGAAGGCATTTAATATTAAAAATATGAATGTCGATATTCCTCTGGGGAGACTCATTGCCCTCACCGGTGTTTCCGGAAGTGGTAAATCAACATTTATGTACGAGATTTTACATAAGAATCTTCGTTCACGATTAGAAAAAAAGTTTAGAACACCACATACATACAACGCTACGAGTTTTTCAGGCTCTGAATACCTCGGTCGTTCTATTCTCATTGATCAGTCTCCGATTGGAAGAACTCCACGTTCAAATCCTGCCACATATACAGGCGCCTTTACGCATATTCGCGATCTTTTTGCATCGTCTTCTGAAGCTCGTGCACGTGGTTGGAAAGCTGGCAGATTCTCATTTAATGTAAAGGGAGGACGCTGTGAAGCATGTCAGGGAAATGGCCTTATCGCAGTTGAAATGCACTTTCTGCCAACAGTGTTCGTGCTCTGTGATGTATGTGATGGAAAGCGATTTACAAAAGAGACACTTGAAGTTCGCTACAAAAAGAAGAATATTCACGAAGTTCTTCACATGACTATCGAGGAGGCAGACGAATTCTTTGTTGATGTTCCTGCAATCCACGAGCGACTCCAATCACTGCTTGACGTAGGACTTGGATATCTCGAGCTTGGTCAAAGTGCGACAACGCTCTCAGGAGGAGAAGCACAGCGCGTCAAGATTGCTTCTGAATTGTATCGTCCGCATACCCAGAAAACACTGTACCTTCTTGATGAACCGACAATTGGTCTTCACTACGAAGATGTAAAGAAACTCATTGAGATTCTCCAAGAACTAGTTGAACGGGGTAATACAGTCATGGTCATTGAACACAATCTTGATCTGATTAAATGTGCCGATTATATTCTTGATATTGGCCCTGAAGGAGGTGAGCGAGGAGGTTCACTAATTGCAAAGGGTACTCCTGAAGAGGTATCACAAAATGAAAAGTCATACACGGGTCACTACTTAAAAAAATATTTCGGTAGATAAAGATCATCCATGAAGCGTGAAGCATTGTCAAAAAGAAAAATCCCAGACTCCCCTGGAGTTTACTTTTTCCTTGGAAAGAACAAGGAAATTTTGTATATAGGAAAAGCGACGTCCCTTAAAAATAGGATTAGAAGCTATTTTGATATCAATATTAAGGAAAAGCGGAGTGCGCTGATTGAGAAATTAGTTAACGATGCGCGCACAGTAGAATGGACTATTACGGATTCAGTACTTGAGGCAATGATCCTTGAAGTAAACCTCATACGTTCACATAAACCAACGTACAACACACGATCAAAAGATGATAAGAGCTATAACCATCTTGTAATTACGGAAGAGGAGTTCCCGAGAGTACTTGTGGTACGGGGGAAGGATCTCAATGAAAAATTTAGTGAGCACGAACTTAAGTATGTCTTTGGGCCGTTCCCGAATGGAGCGCTTTTTAGAGAGGCCCTCAAGATTATTCGAAAGCTTTTTCAATTTTATGATACAAAACATCCAATTGCAGAAGCTACTGCAAAAATGACACGTGGGAAAATTGACTTCAATCGCCAAATTGGCCTCTATCCAGACGTGCAATCAAAACAGGTGTATGCACGCACTATCAGACATATAAAACTTTTTTTTGAGGGCAAGAAGTCGCAGGTACTCAAGGAACTAAAGAAGTCGATGATGGACTGCGCGAAGCAAGAAGAGTTTGAAAAAGCCAATGAAATAAAACATAAAATTTTTGCACTGACCCATATACAGGATGTAGCGCTCATGAAAGATGAAGTGAGAGTCTATCGTGATGATCGAGGTGTACGTATTGAGGCGTATGATGTGGCGCATCTCGGCGGAACAGATATGGTTGGCGTAATGACCGTGCTTGAGGGTGGTGTCGCGGATTCAAGCAAGTATCGCAAATTCAAGATTACAAGCGTACAGGGTTCAAATGATACCGGTGCACTTAAAGAGGTGCTTGAACGTAGGCTTGCACACCCTGAGTGGCCGTATCCTCAGCTTATTGTGGTAGATGGGAGCACTGCTCAAAAAAATGCCGCTGAATATATACTTAAAAAGCACGACGTACTCATTCCTGTTGTAGGTGTGGTAAAAGATGAAAAACACCGTCCTGTTCGCATCATCGGCCCAGCACGATTGATTGGGGAACATCACAACCATATTCTCCTCGCAAATAGCGAAGCACACAGGTTTGCAATTGCATATCATCGTAATAAGCGTGGTTTGAAGCTTCCCTAGGCACCATTAGGTACTTTGGATACTAGCAGGTGCCTGATTTGATAACTTTTTATCATTGTGTGGGCACGTGATAAAATGTACCCATGCATAAGATTCGTGTTGCTGTATTACGTGGTGGACTTAGTAATGAGTATGATGTCTCACTAAAGACAGGTGCTGCAGTCATTTCTTCGATTGATAGACAAGTCTTTGAACCAATCGATGTCATTATTACTCGAGGAGGAGAATGGCTCATCAACGGATACACGCGATTTCCTGAGCAAATATTGCATGCTGTAGATGTTGTCTTTATTGCACTTCATGGAGCATATGGAGAAGACGGAACAGTACAACGCCTTCTTGATCGATACTGTGTTAAATACACGGGAAGTAAAGCAATGCCTTCGAGTGTTGCAATGCACAAGGCGCTCACGAAAGATACGCTCAAGCATACGGGTATCAAAATGGCTCCCCACATGGTAGTGCGTAAAGACGCACTTCATGATGTACATGCACTCACTGATAAAATCGTTGATATGTTTGGGCCGCAGTATGTTATCAAACCAGTATCATCTGGTTCTTCAGTAGGTACGATGATGGTTAAAAATCCTGCTCTTTTACCACAGGCCCTTAAAGATGCTCTCACACAACATGAAGAAGTCATCGTGGAAGCACGCATCATGGGTAGGGAAGCCACATGTGGAGTTGTTGAAAATTACCGAAATGAGCCACTCTATTCGCTACCTCCAATTGAGATAGTTCCACCACCGCAGGCAGAGTTTTTTGATAATACGGTCAAGTACAATGGGAGCACTGATGAAATATGTCCAGGTAGATTTTCTTACGACATAAAACAGGAACTTGAGAGTTCTGCGAGACTGGTGCATGAATCCTTAGGTCTATCACAGTACTCGCGCTCAGATTTTATTGTCGCTCAAGATGGGATATATTTTCTTGAAGTAAATACGCTTCCAGGGTTGACGATGGAATCTCTTTTTCCAAAAGCAATCAATGCTGTTGGAGGGACCTATAGCGGATTCATCACGCATCTACTCACAGATGCGCTCGCACGATAATTATTCTTCGTGGTATTCTCATACTATGAGTACTAAACGTCCACTAACTACAAAAGATATCGATAAGAAGTTTAAGGCATTATCTGAGTGGCAAATAAATAAGAAAAAGACTGAATTAACGAAGTCCTTTGAGTTTCCTTCGTTCATAACTGGATTAGCTTTTATAGCAAAGGTAACTGTGCATGCAGAAGTCCTTGATCATCACCCTACGCTCGAGCTTTCCTACGGTAAGGTGAAGGTGACACTCACCACACATGACGCCAAGGGCCTCACATCATCTGACTTTGAACTCGCAAAAAAAATTGACAATCTGAGGTTAAACTAACTGTCGGGCTACCGAGAATCGAACTCGGTCTACATCCACCCCATGGACGCGTACTAC
>CAZCWH010000042.1:0-399 GCA_964502345.1 uncultured Candidatus Saccharibacteria bacterium
GTTTTTACTGGGGCCGTTTGTGTTTTACTCCGAAGATGAGTTGCTTGAAGGAAAATTTTCGCCAATGGTCAGAGCAAAATTTCGGGGTCGAGGAATTCAATATTGTTTAAATACTGAATAAGGTGACCAAGTCCCTCATCGCCCACTTATTCAAAAAGCTCCTGGCATAATGCCAGGAGCTTTTTGAATACAGTTGGCCAGGGACTTGAAGACCTTGCAAGATATCTTTGCGTGTGAAACAAAGCAAAGTATCAACAAGGTGTACTGATCCTGTAAGGATCAAGTCCCTATTAGGTGTCAGGTTTCTAAGTTCATTGCATTCACTAAGAACCTCCTACCCGACCACACTGATTTTTGACTTTGATAGAAAAAACATCTCTCCGGATCACCAAACGAGAA
>CAZCWH010000042.1:409-7080 GCA_964502345.1 uncultured Candidatus Saccharibacteria bacterium
GGATGCTTTTCTTTACGCTTGGTGCCTCGACCAGGAATCGAACCTGGAATAACGGCTTAGAAGTCCGCAGTTATATCCATTTAACTATCGAGGCAAAACTTGGGTATGCACCGAGTTATTTGAAAGTCTCCCCTAAAATAGGCTCCCAGCATATTTTAGTATCCAATCGAACTACGGGGACAGTGGCACACAAACTTACCGCACTGATGGGGCGGCCCCACCACTGTACTGTTCTGTATCCTCATCCGCAAGTGGCTCGGTTTCAGGTACAGGCACTATGTAATTACTCCTATCGTTGCGTAGTTTTTCAAAATTCTTTGCTTGCTCCTCATACCTCTTGAGAATCTCTTTAACCTCTTCGTGTCGGTACTCAACCAGTGGAACATCTTCGGCAACGTTGTTTTTATCACTGTTGAGATACACATAAAAATCATACCCTAGATATGCGGTTGCAAGAAGAAACAGTGTTGCTGCAACACCAAGACCAATCATCCAGTCTCGAGCCTGGTGAAGTAGTGTACGCTCTCGAAGAATTGCATTACTACTGAGCCTCTTCCCAAATATTTTAAATGAATTAAATTTCATATTTATATTTTTTTGTATTTGGTGACTCGAAGATCAAAGGTCCCTTGCCACAATCCGTCACTTTCATCCTTAGTAAGTATTACCTGCTCAACGGTAGATCGATACGGGAGCGTCTCGAATAATCGCAACATGTGCCCAACGCTCCGTTCAGTTCCTTTGACTGATAGACTAATACTGAGTTCATCATATAGCCCAGCACTTTCTGGTGCCGTGAGCGATTCGGTTTTAAGCGTCACTCCTTGTTCTGCTCCAAGTGTTTCAATAAGTGCAAGGAAGTCTACAACACCCTCTTCAGTGAGAATAAGTTTAGCAATCTCTGCACGTTCCGTTTCAGTTTCTTCAATGAGACGCTCAAGAGATGCGAGGCGACTGTCCTGTGTTTTCGTTTCGAGCACCTTCTTCTCTTGTAGAGTGAGGTCACTCTTCAGACCGACGAGTACATACTGAAACCCAATAAGCGCAAGCACACTGAGTACGCACACTCCACCCACGATACTTGCTACTATTTTAGTGCGTGTGTGTATCATAGTGTTACTTTGTTACGCCTGTGAGAAAAATGGTAATGCCAAAGGGAAGATTTGTGTCTCGCGCTAAATCGCCGAGTGGTACCGTGACACTATCAAACAGTGGTGATCGCTCGAGTGCGGACTTAAACTGAATAAGGTCATTGCGTGAACGTGCTTCCCCACGAACTTCAACCGAACGAACAACACCCTCACTTCGTATCAACATAACATTCATAAGTTCAATATGTGCCCCCGTTGCCGTGTTGATTTCGTCCAATATTTTTGAGAGCGGGGTTTGTGTGACCGCAGGCGCAAGTGTATCAACGAGACGATTAGCTTCCTTAATGCTTGCCTCAGCAGCCTTAAACTTCCCAACAATCTCATCACTTTTCTCCTCTTCTGACTCAAGTGCAGTGAGTTGCGAATGAATAAGTACGTATGTGGGAAGGAGGAGCAAGGTAAGGGTAAGACACAATCCTGAGAGAAGAACAGCCCATACCGTACATATACGAAGCCAGTACTCACGTGTGAGTGTGCGGTATGCCTGCGGTGAAAGAAGATTCATCATATCGCTTTACATAAAATCTGAGAGTGCGAGTCCAATAGCAGTTGCATATCCAAATGAGTATCGTTCGGTAATTGGTGGTATGAAAGACTCAAGCGAAAATGCATTTTGCCATACGTGTGCTCTTTCTGTTTCCACACAGAGTAATTGGGTAAGTTCTTCGGGTAGGCCTAGAAGATTTGAACTACCTCCGCAGAGAACGACACGATTGATTTCTCTTTCGGCCTTATTGTTATCACGCGTATTCCAATAGTGTATGCGAACTTCAAGCTCCTCTGCGAGTGCACCAATGGTGCTCTTGAACACCTTGTATGCCTTTGCATTATCAGGGGTATTTCGTAGGCCTTTTGTATTTTTAATTGCTGTGAGTTCGGCCTCAGTTTGATCACCGAGCTCCTTGCGAAGTGCCATGCTGAGGGCGTAGCCACTCACCTCTATCGTAGAGGTGTACATGAGGGTCCCCTTATGAACAATTCCAACACCTGTCCGCGTCTTTCCAAAATCAACAATCATGTATGTACCCGGATGGTCCTGCGGGACAGAAGCACGAGCAATTGCCTCCGCTTCAATTTCAAAAGAAAGTGGAATCACTTTCGCACTACGACACGCCTCATAATACACATCGATGGTTTCTTTTGAGTAGACCGCAACCGCTGTTTTGAAATCTCCTGTCTCTTTATCTCTTCCAACTATATTGTAGTCAAAATATGCATCACGGGGTGAAAGCGGAACATTTTCTTCAAGCTTAAATTCGAGCTGTTCACGTACCTCTCGTGCAGTAACACCACGCTTGATTACCGTCTCAAAGAGATATGCGCGCTCTTCAGGAAGCGAAATCCGCACATATTCGGCATTGCAGCGCTTGCGCACTTCAGTGAGCACCTCAACGAGACGCTTCGGGTCCTTAACATTACCGCGCTCAAGACTCCCTTCTGGAATATCAATGTCACCCCAGTACTTTAAGGTCAGGTCCACATCATGTGAGTGTTTCCGCTCCAGTTGAATATACTTGAGCGACGTATCTGAAATATCAACACCAACACTGGAAAATGAAATGTACCGAGGTGGCGGAAAAACATGCTGTAGGGTCAAAAGAACACTCATATGGATTTATTCCATCATTATACGGCGTAATCGAAAAAATGTGTGCCCGCAATGTTAATCGGCACTCTATAATCTATCCAATACTATTTTATACGCGTTCCGTTCGGCACGTCTTGATGTGGATGAAGTAACGCGAGTACTCCTTCATTGCTTCCTGCAAGAATCATTCCCTGACTTTCAAATCCCCGTATGGTGCGGGGTTCAAGATTGGTAACAAACGGACATTTTCTTCCGACGAGTGCTTGTGGGTCTTCAAAATATTCTCGAATCCCTGAAAGAATCTGCCGTGGAGCCTCTTCACCAAAGTCCACCATGAGTTTGAGAAGTTTATCAGCGTCAGGAACTACTTCCACACTCAGAATTTCTCCAATCTTAATTTCTAGTTTTGCAAAATCGTCGTACTGAATCATATTATTTCTTTGACTTCATTCTCATAATGTAACTGTTGAGGATGATAGAAGCTGCGGCAGAGTCGGTCTTATCTGTCTTTCCCTGAAAGCGTACCGCCTCTTGTGTGGTGTACTGCTCCGGCTCAAGTTCAATCGGAATACCGAGAGAGAGTGTAAGATCGAGCATGAATTCTTCGACTCGTGCATGAATCTTGTTTGCCTCCCCTTCCCGATTAAGTGAGTGCCCAATCACAATTTGGCCAACACCCTCTTTCTGTACTATTGCTTCAACTGCCTTCTGAAGTAACTTATCATTTGGAAGTACAGAATGCGGAAAAGCCATCATGCCCTTATCATCAGTAAGTGCAATGCCTACGCGTTTTGAACCATAATCTATACCCATGAGTCTCATAGAAATACAGCATAGCATAATTGGATTTAATCTCATTTTCTGGTAGTATCACAGGGCAAATTCATACGAGAGGATGCTGAATAAGCGACCCGACGCGTGGATATGAGGAGGGATGGCTGAGTGGTTGAAGGCGGCAGTCTTGAAAACTGTTAGGGGCGAAAGTCTCTCGCGAGTTCGAATCTCGCTCCCTCCGCTAGGAGCAAAAACACTGCATAAATTTTATGCAGTGTTTTTGATTCTCTGTCGAGAATGAGCGAGATCGAAAGCCGGAGACGCGCAGGCATGTGCCTGAAAGAGCGTCGAGGCGGGGTCGCAGAAATTTTGTGTACACAAAATTATCTGTGACCGAATCTCGCTCCCCTAGAAAAATCCATACCAATTTTTGGTGCCCTTCGTCACTTCAACGCTTTCCTTGAGATCTTCAAGAAAAATTGCTTCGAGTTCTGTCGCAAATTCCCTGTTCTCACTTATGACATTTAATTCATAGTTGAGCCAGATACTGAGCCAATCGAGATTACAGCTTCCTATCGTAGCCCACCGACCATCGATGCAGATGCTCTTCGCATGCAAAATTGATTTTGTGTACTGAAATATGCGAATCTTCCGTCGTAAAAGTCTTTTATAGAAAAAGCGCGCTACAAAATCAGCAAGAATATTATCGGATCGTTTCGGTAGCAGTAGATAAATTTCTACTCCCCTTTTACGTGCGTATGAGAGTGCTCGACGTAAGTCTCGCGTCAATGCAAAGTATGGGGTCGTGATGTATATGGTTTTTTTGGCAGTTGTGATGTTGCGAACTATCGAGCGATATAAATACTTATCGCGTAGTCTGAAAGAATTTCCTGCGAGAAAGAAATCCCCTCTTCCTTCGTTTGAGAGCATGCGCCCTACGGGACTCATGCGACGAGCATGATCCCAGGCATTTTCAAAAAGCTCACTGCAATCCTCTGCAATGACCCCGGTGAGAACTGCGGTGGTGTCCCGCCAGGTCCGTGCCCGCTCATGGATAATCACTCCACTTATGTGGGCTTCTTTTCGATCAAAGACGTTGAGTTTGCGATGGTCACGAAGGAGGAACGGGAAAATGCGCTTAAATGAGGGCGGAAAAACGGTGCGATGAAACACAATCTCAATCCCAGCCTCTTCAAGCTCCCGAGGAAGAGATGAGCGATAAAAGAAGAGGCTGCCCACTGCATCAAGAAGAAGGCGCACCCGGACACCTTCCTTTACCTTACTCTTTAATACCTCGGTTATTCTATCTATGATAGGGCCTTTTTCTCCGAAAATATATTGCTCAAGATCAATACTCTCTTTTGCCTGTACGCAAGATTCAAGAAGCTGCTCCCAGGCACCCTCGGTCGTGGTAATGAGTTTCCAACTCAATACTCTACTCATATACACATCTTCACATTACATAGGAAGAGCAGCTTTTGCGTCATAGAGAGGAATTATTCAGTCTTAGTAGCTAATTTTTTTATTGATGTTCTGAAGTGTCTTTGGTCCGAGCATACCGTATCCTGTTGACGCAGCATCTCCTCCGCACACAATACCTTCATTACATTGGTAACTACCAAGTGCACTTTGTGTCTTCATTCCAAAGTAGCCAGTTAGGCTATCTTCTTGCAAGTATCCACTCTTGATGAGGAACTCTTGGAGACGCTTCACTTCGGCATTTTGATCGCCAAGTTTGAGGCTGAGTTTGAACGGTGCTCTACTACTCATAAGTGGCGTGAAGCTTGCGCCTGCAACTTCAGGTATGCCGGTTACCTTGAAAGCGCGCCATGGTGTTGTGTTGTTTGTAAGCGTTGCCTCAGGGACTGAGCCACTTGGAAGATTCGTTGAGAGGCGCCAACAGTGTGTTCCTGACGAATTGCGAAGGTTATATGTTGCATTCACATCCCCGGCATAGAGAGTTCCGCTCACCGCTCGAGTACCGTTTGGTGAGAGTCCTGTTCCGACGTTCGCGATACTCTTTACAATGATTGCGGACGGTGAGATACAGCTCGTCTGATTCCATGCAATCTCAAGGCTCGCCCAAATAACCGCTGTACCTGAAGTCGTCGCGAGACCACCATTGCGTATAATTCCGCTAAAGCTAATGCTTCCTGGATTGTTGTATGATGCGAGGTCGCTCGGTGCGCTACTTGTTATGGTGAGATCAGGCAAAGTAGAGGTCGTTGTCTCCGCAGTAGTACCACTCACTACTACCTGCATTTCATCAAAGGCCGTTGCGCCTTTATTATCGGTGGCAGTGAGTCGGAAGATATATGTACCCGCTACAATGAGATTTGAAACTGTTGGGGTAAGCGTGGTTCCTGCTGAAATCATTGGTGTTGCAGGTCCACTTCGGAAAGTCCAAACCATGGACGCAATGCTACCATCTGGATCGGTAACGAATGATGCCGTTGGGACAAAACTCGATGCTGGAAGTGTAATTGCCTTATCAATTCCTGCTGTTACCACCGGTGAGATATTGGTCGGATCTGTGATTACGGGCGGAACTCCCCCACTCACCACTACCTGCATCGCATCTTGTGTTGTCGCTCCCTTGTTGTCAGAGACCGTGAGTCGGAAGATGTACGTACCGGCAATCGTCATATTGGACAGTGTTGGTGTGAGAGTCGTACCGTTTGTGATTGTTGGGGTACTTGGTCCTGAAACAAAACTCCATACCGTAGAGGAGATTGTGCCGTCACTATCAGTCGCCGCTCCCACCACTGCCGTACTTGAGAGAGGGAGTGTAAGTGCTTTATCCTGACCTGCGTTAGCAGTTGGAGGGAGGTTCGGAATGTCTGTAGTCGGTGCTGGTACCACCGAGGTAACCAGTTTGGAACCTAGGTTCCAACCATCGACACCTGCATCATAATCAATCTTCCACCATTTTCCTCCGTCTCCATTTATTGGTCCGTCGAGAACTGTTCCGAGAGCACCCCGTTTTTGATAGCCAAGTATCTGTCCATCTGATGGGAGTGAACGAATGGTCATTTTTGCAGTAGTTCTCACGCGACCTCCTATATCAACTTCGTTTGTAACTCCATCGGTTATTGACTTCACCACCACCTGCATCGTGTCTTGTGCACTCGCTCCCTTGTTGTCAGTTACGGTGAGTC
>CAZCWH010000043.1:0-7051 GCA_964502345.1 uncultured Candidatus Saccharibacteria bacterium
AAATTTTTATGCTCGGGTAGCTGAAATAATATGGGATATTGTTTCAGAGTTATGAGCGTCAGCGAATTACTAGCGGACGCCAATCCGCCCATCTCCACAAAACAACATCAGCCCCTTCTGGGGCTTTTGTTTTATGATATTGACACACTGATAGTAAGTGGTATAGTCGCGTTGGTTTAAACCCCATGCTGGAGGAGATGTCATGGACTGTTTTGCGAAGTGCCCAATCTGTACGCAGCCATACGCAAACTCGAGCCCCTCGTCAACCGAGCTGACTCGGACGAATGCCAATGGTCGCATCGAACGGAGGTGGCTGTACCACTGCTGTACCCCACATGAAGTTTGGCTCCCTATCGGGGCCACCACGTCCCCTGGAGGACCTGATGCAGAATCAAGAACAAATGGCTGCAATCTTGGAGACGCTCACAGGCGAAATCGTGAAACTGCGAGCCTTAATCTCAGATGAAGCTGCCGCCCACACGTCGACCGACATCCCCCACGAGTTGCAACGCCTTGCCCATCATGCAATCATCGCAGGGACCGCAGTCGTAAACATGAAGAAGATCCTCTCCAAGTAGCGCGCCCTACGAAAAAGCCCCAAGCTTTTCGCGGGGCTTTTTCTTTTTTTTATCTACCTAAACGTGATTGAGTCTACGAGTGCTTTAAAATCTGGATTGGGTTCAACCTCATACTGACCAACGATTAGGTAGTATTTACTGCGATAAAAGAGGATGTACACATCATGCTGATAGAGCCCGCTCGCCTTATAGTGAAGCGCCTTTACTCCATCAATTGCGACTGTCTCAGGTTCACTCTGTGCGTTTGCTATCTGGGTGAGTGCATTGTTTTCTGCAGCCCACGCGCGCAACTGTGTCATACGATCCGGTGTCGTTGTGCTCTGGGTCGCCGTTGTGGTACTTACCACTGGTTCTCCAAAAACAAAGAGGCTCATACTTGGTGGCGCTTCTGCATCATCTCCTGCGGCCTGATACGCCACATACTGCTTCGTATCAACAATAATAAAAGCCGCTATTGGACCCCCAGCAGTTGGGCTAGCCTCAAGCTTCGGTTCAATATATGTGTATGCTGTTTCACCACTCTCGAAAGAGAAGGCGATATCGAGTTCGGGTCGATCAACAACCTCACTGATATTCGTTGTTACCATGCGATTCTGAAGCCACGGGCGAACTGCTACTACACCAACAATAATGACGAGTACTACGAGTGCGCCTAAAACAATATATTTCTTATGTGTATCCATGTCTGTGAGGACGCAACAAGAGCGTATCCATTACGTGACAATAGTGAGTTCTTGTACTCTACTCTGTTGGTGCTTCTTCTGTTGCAGATTCTGCTTCAGTTGTTGTTTCCTCTTCTTTTACCACTTCCTCCATTTCTTCTTCTGGGGTTTCTTCTGTAGTAATTTCCTCAACTGGTGGCACTTCACCATCAATTACCTCTTCCACAACTCCTTCAGTTTCAGTTTCCATCTCTTCATCTGTAACCGTCGACTCTTCTTCCGTTTCACCTTCACCGGCTTCTTCTTCAATAACTGGTACCTCCTCTTCACTCGATCCTCCACCGCCATCTTCAGAAGTTTCTGGTTCAGTCGTTGTTCCTGTTTCATCGAGAACTTCACCTCCTGCTAGGAATGCTGAGAGCTCACTGAGTGTTGAACGAAACTCAAGCGGAATCTCAGGAAGTGCCGTGATGGTAAATGTGATACGCTCTTCGTCCGAATAGGCGTAAGGTCCGTCTTCTTGGGACGCATCCCATGCGGTAAACACAAAATCAATCACACACTCTGAGGTTGATGGATATATGACTGATCCATCAACGGCGAGTGCGAGTGTCCAGGATGCAGGCAAATCAACTTCTGTTGCAGAAAGTGCAGTGAGTGCGACTGGATCAAGGTCCGGCGCATCTGAATCCACAAGGAGTGCGTCACAGAGAAGTGGGTCTCCACTCTGCACTTCAGTAGTGACGGTAAACATGAGGTCTGTACTCTCTGCATGTTTTGCAATATCAAAAATGAGCGCATCATCGTCGTCTTCAAGCACTCCGCCGACTATCGTGAGTGCCTGTGCGGGCGGTGTAACAACAAAATCAACTGCGTTCGCGCGGAAGAGATTACCAAGTGCTGCTTCAATATCCTTTGCATATGAGAATGTACCCTCAATAAAGAAGGTACTTACAAATGCGCATGAACCGAGGATACATACGGTGAGTGCTGAGCGAGTAAGTCCAGACATGCGCCGTGCATGTCGTTCATACGCATATATATGTAGGCACGCTGCTTCACGATTTACTGCAGACTTCCGCGTCCCTCGTGTTACCGAGTCCGGATACTCCTCTAGTGAGGGGATGACGAGTGGCGCAATACTCGCATCCGGTTGCTCGGGTGTTGAATCGTGGTCTTGCTCCTCACGCCTTTTTTTCATTGCACGCCAAATCTTTTCTATCTCGTCGAGAATAATGAGAAATGCAGGAAGTCCAATCAACAGTGCGAAGCCAATTGGTTGCCGCGCAAAATCAATAATGAAACCAAGATACGGTATTGAGAAAAGTACCTTCCCTAAAATCGCCGATGTCGAGACGAGCTCAGTGTCTTGTTCCTCATTCGCATCCCCCTTGGAGACAAAGCGCGATTCACCATCCTGCATCTCTGTCCCAATAATTCTGTGTGTGGTAGGAATTGCGGCGCCACGACTCTCGAACGTGATAACGTCCCCTATTGCATACGGACCCCCTTCACGAATCACCACGACAGATCCGGTCTTAATAGCAGGTTCCATTGAACCTGATTTCACGATCTTCATCTCAAGGGTACCTATAAGCGGGAGCGTAGGCATGAGGAATATGAAGGCACCAAGCAAGAGTGCAAGAATGAGAAAACCGTAGGTTATTTTAGAAAAAATACTCATGATTTTAGATGCTTCAGAATATTCTTAGTCGCAGCGATAGCATTCACCACAAAGCTCTGCTTCTTATCAACCTTGTGCCAGACAGTTTCCTTCTTCTTATCCTTGTCTCTATCTTCGTCCTCTCCATGTGTTTCGTCATCACGACCGAGCGGGCACGACACGGTGTTTTGATGCTCAAGATCATTCTTAAGTGCATCGTAGTTGCCTCCAGGATACGCTGCATTAAATTTCGCTATGACCTCAGAAGCGGTATACCCGTAGTCCACCGCTGTACTTGAAGCATTAAGGAGTGCTGCGACCGTCTGACGGCCAAGTGCATTGAGTCCTCCTCCACCTTGAGTGAGCACCTGGAGTAGAGTCTTGCCTGGAAAGGCATTTTCAAACACACTCCCGAAAAGCGTCCCTGGTGTATACGGCGCTGGCCAGTTACCAGTGTGCTGTGACTGTTTCCAGTATCCAGGACTACAACCTTCGACATAATTTCCATCACAACGATATCCTGATTGTTGATTTGCCTGTACCGCTCGAAGTACCACATCCACACTCATTGAGTCGCTCTGTGCCTCATTCCCAAGTGCAAGCGGATCACATGTAATCTGTGCAGTTCCGACATTCACCGTCATATTGCCTGCGCACCAAGTGATGCCAAAATAATGCGTCGATCCTGCTGCATAGGAGGAATTGGTAGATGCATCTGCAAGTGCGTACGTCGTACTCGCGAGTACAGCGGTTCCTGTTTGTGTTGAAGTGCCGAAGAGTGGCTTCTCTCCAATCTCAAAAACATTATCGCCATCGTCATGCCACGCAAAGAACTCAAGTCCATCAGCAATCTCCCCCGAGAGCGGGTTTGTATCAACAAGTGACTCTGGTTCATTTACTCCATTCTCAAGATCGGTGAGATTTTTGAAATCGAGGCAAACGTACGCAGGGTTTTTAGACACATGAATACTGATGGTGTTCTCCCCTGTATCCCCTGGTTTCACATCACCAAAGTTAAAAAACTTATCAACGCCCGGAACAAGATTTTTGAGTGCCCAAGAAAGTCCAGGCTGTTTCACTCCGTTGTATGTAGCCTCACTGTCAATCTTGAGTTCAAGCCCTGCTTGACCACTCCCTGTCGCAAAGGTGAAAGCACCATTGCCTGCCACAAGAAACGCATACGCAAGAAACACGAAGACGCCCAGTATGAGCGTGATTCGTGCTGCCGTTTTTGCGTATGCGCGTGACATATATGTAGGTACTACCTCCAACTATGTTCTTGGGGTCTATTCACACACCTCGGTGTAGAGGCGGAAATCATCCACAAAGGTACCAAGTGAGTTTGCAGTTCCAAGATCAGTGAATTCAAGTCGTGTGAGTGGCTGTGTTGCAACAACGTCTACGGTAATCTCTTGCCACTCAATGCCGCCATTTGGATCAGCAACAAATCCAGTGTCATGAACTACATCGCCATCCCATTTCGTCTCAAGGCGGTTTTCTGAAGCTGCCGTGTTTGGTCGTGCAGCAAACGCAAATTTAATTCTATATGCCTTGCCCGGTACCGTTGGAATATCTTGGTAGATAGTAACTGACGCTGGCTCTCCATCGCCTGAGCCTGAAGGGCCTCCCCAATCTGTATCAAGCTCAGCGTACTGATCACCTTCAAATGGGGTACCCAGTACACCCTCATGGATCTCAAGCTTTGCTGGGTTTGGTCGATTTTGTGGACCAAATGTTGCTGGGATATCTCCTCGCCATGCGACACTCCATGCTCCCGCTGGTGAATTGAATACATCCCACTGCGAGCCATTCGTTACCTCAGGATTTTCGAATCCGCTATCTGGGATGAGAGTGAGTACTTCTGATATTTGGCAGTTATTGCCCGCACAGAGGTAGTTATCATTGTGACGTGCTTGGACAGCAGAGAAGCTGATGTCTGCAGTAAGTGAATCCGTCTGACTTTCGTTACCAAGCTCACTACCGTCACAGGTATACCCTCCGTCTTCTGGTTCACCAGCTTCTTCTGTTCCGGCATTATCGCCTGCTGGTGACATCACATTTGATTCACCGTCTTGATCCACAGGGAGAGCAGCCATTTCTCCAAAGCACCACGCCTTACCAATGTAGTATGTCTCGTCCCCCGCAACTGACCCTCCCGCCTGGAGTGTATTCCAGATATTCGTGTCTGAATCTGCGAGCGTGAGTGGGAATGTCTCCCCGACGTCGAGACTACCGAGTGTACCCTCACTGAGTACCTCTTCATCGTCTTCGAGTACATTATCCCCGTCATCAGCCCACCACATAAACTGTACGAGCTCTGCGAGTTCTCCTTCCCCAACCGGCCCATCAGTGGTGTCTTCGAACACCTCTGGTTCTGTCTGTGAGTTCTCATCGTTTGAGGTGAGCTTCACATCAGCGCAGAGGAAGGCATCGTTTGTCTCCACATGGAGTGAGATAGTGTCTTCTCCGTAGTCACCAGGTTTGAGGTCATCAAAATCAAAGAACTTGTAGGTGTTACCATCTAGATCGTCTTCAGACCATGAGGTGTTTTCATTAAATAATCCGTTGTAGTAACTCTCGTTATCAACCTTGAGGTCGATTGCACCCGCAGTGAATACGTTCGCGGCAGATGTTTCGTTATCGCTAAAGAAGGCGCTCGTTGCTCCGAAGGCAAGTGCACCTGCGGTCATAAGAATGAGTGCGAGCGACAGAATAATGCGTTGCATAGTTGTGTGGCTAATCAAATAAATAAGTAATGTGTGGTGCTGAATCATTTTCAGCCCGCAAAACCCGACGAATCGGGTTTTGAACGGCTAAAGATGATTACTGAGCCGGAGTGATTGGAAGTTCACAATCTGCAATATCGTTGAGAATCGCTTCAAGATCATCAAACTCTTCTGAATTGAAGTAGAGTGATGGGTCTGATGCAATAGTTTCAAGGTACGCTTCATTGAGTTCATCGCCAATACCAACAACGTAGATAGTTGTTCCTGCTCCTTTAGCTGCATTTGCTGCTGCAGTTGCTGCTGCGGCATCCTGTGGGTTCCCGTCTGTAATGACCACAATGTAGTCTGGGGAATCGACATCTACCCTATCGTGCCCGTCACCTGGATTTGCAAGTTCAGTTGACGCGGTTGTGATACCGGCACCAAGATTTGTGTTTCCACCTGACGTAAGCAGATTGATTGCATTCTGAATATCAAGCTCTACATCAGTGAGATGAGAACGAAGTGTTGCGCTGGTGTCAAAGTCCACAACACCAATGTGATTTCCTACGTCAGATGGATTCAGTGCATCAGCAAATGATATCGCTGCATCCTTCACAAGTACTAGTTCGGTAGAATCAATACTTCCAGATGAATCAAGGACAAACATCACGTCTGCCTTTTCGTTACATCCGAGCCCTCCCCCATCGTCATCATCATCGTCTCGGCTACACACAAAGTTTTCGTTATTACGTGCCTGTTCAACACGAAATGCAATATCAGCAATCATTTCATCAGTTTGTGCATTATTGCCCATTGCAGCACCATCACAATCAAGTGAACCAGGGCCAAGAATCTCTAAGTCTCCTGCACACCATTGAAGTCCAATGTAATGGGTCACTCCTCCAGTAAGTGGACCTGTGTTTGAGTCAGCGAGTGTGTATGATTCTCCATCAAGCACATCACTCGCAGAGCCTACTCCGTTTGAGAAGAGTGGCAGCTCACCAGCCTGCCACACGTTGTCTCCTTCTCCGTTATCTTCCTCGTCACCAAAACCATCGACATTTCCGTCATCAACCCATGCGAAGAATTCTAGATTTTCTGCAAGTTCGCCATCGAACTCTGCAGATGGAAGGCTGTTTTGGCACATATTCGCACCCTCAGCTTCGACTTCAGGATCATTACAACTTACGTCGTCATTACTCGTGATAGTCACATCCACACATGCATATGCATCGTTATTATCAACGTGAAGTGAAATAGTATTTTCTCCTTCATCTCCTGGCTTCACGTCATCAAAATTGAAGAATTTATGCACACCATTTTCTAGATCAGTCGCTTCCCAGCTACCAGAACATGGAAGTCCTACTGGGTATCCAGTACCTCCTTGCCATGTGTAGTCATTTAGATTTTGCTCTGTTTGCAAGTTTGGAAGACAAATAC
>CAZCWH010000044.1:0-6659 GCA_964502345.1 uncultured Candidatus Saccharibacteria bacterium
TTGTTGTTACATCATCTGCATCAACGAATCGGACTGATCCTGCGCGAACATCCCAGTCAGCAAGTGTTGCTGAACCAGCATCATCAACGCTACCAGCAATTGTTGCGAGAACTTCAATAACAACTTCCTCGTCTTCCATCGCTACGATGTCAAGACCTGAGAATCGGAGTGATCCGTCATCCTCATCGAGGTAATTATCCTCGTCTGAAGCATCAATAGTACGAACTACCTCACCATCTACTGAGATAGAAACTTCATCCAAAACATCCCAAGGATCATCTTCGGTGTTAATGGTGTTTGCTGTACCATCGAATGCAACATCTAGACGAGTAATCATTGCGTCACCATCAGAGAATTCAACTGTGAATTCTGCGACAGCAACTTCCTCTGATCCTTCCTCAACATCATCAGAATCCTCTCCATCTGCAACTTCAAAAGTTGTAAGTGAAGCCTCACCTGATAGATCTGAAGATGAATCGTCATCTGAAGAATCATCTGATGAATCATCTGATGAATCATCTCCTGCTGGAGCTGATGCACAGATCATGTTCGCCTTTGCCATAGAAAGTGGACCAAATGTTCCAGTTCCTACTGCAACGACTCCATTCTTTACTTGGAACTTTGATACTGCAGCAGCTGTTGCTGGACCGAAGTACTCAGTTTCCATTCCTACTGAACCTACTCCTGAAGCTGACACACGTGTGTCTACATCAGCGTTGAGGAACTGTTGGAGCTTCATAACGTCTGCTCCTGTTGAACCCTGTACGAGTGAACGTGTCCATGTGAATGGACATACACCTGAAGCAACTGACTGACCACCCTGACCAACTTGGCTTTGGAGTGATGCAACCTGCGCGAGCAAGGTGTTGATCATTTCTTGGAGCTCTTCAGCTGTAGCTGTAGCGGCCTTTGCAGGTGCTGCAAGCGTGAAAAGCATCGCAACTGCGACGAAAGCTACAAAGAGCTTTGAAGCAATATTGTTTGCAACTATATTCATAACTGTATTACTTTTAAAGTAATTACTATTAACACTACTAATAAGAATTAATTCTTATTCGCGAACACCCTGTCGAAGAGCGTTCCCGGATATCACTAGCCCGTATGCATGTTATTGGGTCGACACCCCATATATACGGATTAGCTACAATTTCGTAACAGAATTGCTGTCATTATCTAACCATGGTGGGATAAGGTTATACAGAAAAGGGGCCATTTGCGTTGGCTATTCGTTCTGCATCTGCAGACTATTATTCAGTTATCAATGAACATATACCTCCCTAGACGTTCTTCTAAAAAAAGAAGTGCGTCTTGGCGCACACAGACAGTATAAACAATTCATACAACTGCGTGTACCAGAGATGTGGATATGTACTCAGTTCTACGTCTATTTGAGCGACATAATCCTACCTGCGAGGTACTGAGAGCATACGTTCATGAAGACATAAAGTCAACAAAAAACAATTGCCCCCTCTGGTTTTTATGACGCACACCTATTGATGTTCTTACAGCTTTTACACTACAAAACATGACGTGAAGGAGCGCAATCACAGCCCTAATAATGACCTTTATCATACGAGTATCTATAAAGGTCTACCTTGTTCTTATAAAGGTCATGCTAACAGTACCTACACTCTCTCCAAGCTCAATAAATTGTCCTTTTACAATCTAAAACAGCATGTATTTACTCCACCTTCTCTCACCTTCTCGACGAATCCTATTGTCCTTTATTAAAACATTGAGCTCTCTCTGAATTGTCTTTTCACTGCAATCGGTCACTACCTCAGATATGTCCTTAATGGAAGCCTGCCCTTTGTCTCTGAGTACCGCGAGTATGCGATCTGTCCTTTCAACCTTATTCTCGACTTCAGTAGTGCCCTCACGAAGCATGCCCATGTCCATTCCTGCCTGTGCTGGTTTAAGCCTTGGTGCGCGCTCGCCCCGGACCTTCATACTTTCGCCATTAAAGAGTGGGCTCGGTATCTTTGAATCAGTATACGTTTTAAGTGAACGAAGCACTGAATCTATCTCTACTCCAAATACATTCAAGACATCGGTCTGGAGTAACCTCCCAAAGTGGGCCATTCGAAGACTGCTCTCAAGCTCCATGAGCGTGTACCCCAGATCACGAGCAACCCAGTCACTCTGACTTTCTGTGGCACGAAGTGCACTAAAGGATACGGTCATGACCTTATCTGCAGCTTGCTCGATGTTCTTTATAAGCACATCGTGGTGTGAAATGTCCTTATTTGAACGGAGGGTATAGAAGACAGCACAGACAATTTTCTCTGTCTTTTTGAAAATATACTTATAGTAATCAGGATTACTACCTAGTGTTGTGTCCTTTTGTACCCGGGTGAGGGTGTCTTTATTGTCCATGATAGTGTCTTATACGTCGGTAAACCTCCGTGTCTCTTGTATGTACTTTATCATGTAATGTCGCATATTAAAAGACTTTCATATGACTTTAATGACAGTTCTTTTGTGGGGTCAAGGCCTCAGGTATCCTCACGTGACATCCTAATACCGAGTATGGTTCTCAATATTTATACACAGAATAGAAGCGAACGTGCGTGGTATTATGCTTGCATAGGTAGAAAATATCGCTGAAGTAGCAATTAGATTTCGACGCCACCATGAGGCATAGGGAAAGCACGTGGCGGCGGCTAAGATTTTCTAATTTACTACGTTCATAATAAAATCGTAAGCATGCCAAAACGACGTAAGAAAATCGAGGAAAACAGAAGCTTTTTTGATGACCTCTCACCACATACCAAGCAGGCAATTCTTGCAGTGATTTTCGTGGTACTTGCTGTTTTTTTTAGTCTGTCTCTTTTTGATTATGCTGGTCCTGCGGGGACCTACACCGAAATGGCCCTTCACTACCTCTTTGGTGTTGGATCAATCCTCCCACCATTTATATGTCTCCTCTTGGTCTACATCCTCCTTCGACCTCGAGAAGATGAGCGTGTGAGTATTTCAAAAACGATTGGTGTATTTCTCTTTTTTGTTTCAGTCCTTGGACTCATCTCACTCACCTTTACCGCTGGAGGATTTGTCGGAGACGTGATGCTCATGCCACTCATGTGGCTTTTTGGAGAAGTAGTATCGGGAGTCATTCTTGCATCATTTGTTCTTATCGGCCTCTTCCTCACCTTTAATACAAACTTCTTGAATCTCTTTAAGCGAAGTCCTGCTGATGAGGATGCTTTCCCCGAGATTGAACCAATACTTTCCGTTCCCCCACTCACCGCTGCAGAACTCGAGCAAGCAAACTTGGCACTCGACGCTGAGCTTGAGGAAGAGGCGAAGCCTTCATTCACTGAACGCATTGGACTCAAGAAGAAGGAGTCTTCAGAATTTGTTGTATCAAGTTTCCGCGGTACCTACGCACCCCCGCCCCTTTCCCTTCTCAATCGGGATAAGGGTAAGCCTGATGTGGGTGACGTGAAGGAGAATTCAAATACGATTAAGCGCACGCTGAAGAAATTTAACATTGATGTTGAGATGGATGAAGTGACTATTGCATCATCAGTTACTCGCTATGCCATCAAGCCTGCAGAAGGTGTGAAGCTTGAGAAGATACTGGGGCTTCATACCACGCTCGAGTATGCACTCGCGGCGTCCCCTATCCGTATCGAAGCTCCTATCCCGGGGAGGTCACTTGTTGGTATCGAAATTCCTAACAAGAAGAAGCAGATGATTGGACTCGCCTCCCTCTTCTCTTCACCTAACTTTACCGACTCACCAAAACCCCTTCTCACTGCACTCGGGAAAAATATCACCGGAGAAGCACAATTCGCTGATGTCGCGCGTATGCCCCATGGACTCATTGCGGGAACAACCGGCTCAGGTAAGTCTGTCGCCTTGCACAACCTCATCATTTCACTCCTCTTCCGTAACTCTCCCGACCAACTCCGATTCATCATGGTTGATCCAAAGCGTGTGGAACTTACCCTCTATAACGGTATTCCCCACCTCCTCACGCCTGTTATCACAGAGCCGAAACGCGTTATTATGGCCCTTAAGCATGCCATCAACGAGATGGAACGACGTCTCGACATTCTTCAGCGTGAAAAAATACAGAATATCGCTGCATACCATGAAACGGTATATCACCCTGCTCGACTTAAGTTTGAGAAGAATGGTTCTCCTGAAGAAGAGCGCGAGGAGCTCCCAGAGCCACTTCCCTACATTGTCATTGTCATGGATGAGCTTGCTGACCTCATGAGCACCTATCCAAAGGAACTTGAGGCCTGTATTGTTCGCCTCGCACAAAAGAGTCGTGCGGTAGGTATTCACCTTGTACTCTCTACACAGCGACCTTCAGTGAACGTGATCACGGGACTCATTAAGGCAAACGTACCAACCCGTATTGCACTCCAAGTTGCCTCACAGATTGACTCTCGTACTATTCTCGACCAAGCAGGAGCAGAGAAACTTCTCGGAGCAGGAGATATGCTCTTCCTCTCAGCTGAAAGTCCAAAACCAATGCGTCTCCAGTCTGCCTTCGTTTCAACTGAAGAAATCCATAAGGTTGTTGAGTACCTTAAGAATCAGAGTTCAGCGCAAGGGCTTGATGAAATGGTATTCGATACAGATGCGAAACAACAAGAGGGTTCAGCTGAAGCGTTTTTCAGCTCATCAATCGATGATGAGGATGAGGATGACCTCTTTGAAGAGGCAAAACAGATAGTCATCGAGTCAGGCAAAGCATCTACGTCATACCTCCAGCGCAAGCTCGGCATTGGCTACTCACGGGCTGCACGGCTCATCGATACACTTGAGGAACGAGGTGTTATTGGCCCCGGAAATGGATCTAAGCCACGCACGGTACTCGGTGGTGGTGGCCCTGAAGAAGAAATGTAACCCGTATGACACCGCTCCGAGAATCGCGCATATCGCTCCCTGGAATACTGCAACTTTTCTTTGCGCTTGGGCTTGGTGCTCTCATTTTTGCCTATGTACTCTTTCAAGCTCGCAATTTGCTTATGGGACCCTCAATCACACTCGAGACTGCAGAATCTGGGTCCATTCAGCATGAGCGCACGATACTTCTTGAGGGAATGACACGTAATATTGTGTCACTTACCCTCAATGGAAGAGAGATACATACCGATGAAACTGGCGTATTTAGTGAGCGATTGGTACTTGAGAATGGCTATACTATAATGACACTGCGTGCAGAAGATCGGTACGGACGAGAGCGTACGCTCTCACGAGAATTTGTATATACGCCGTTGTAAATATTATTAAAAATTAGGGAGGGTGGTGGTTGGAGTTCGTTCATCGCTACAAAGCATTAGGAAAAGCATTGTAGCGACGGCCAAGAATTTCTAATTTGCTACGCTCATAATAAATTCTAGGCATGTCAGCATTCAAAAAGAAAGAAAAAGTAACTCCGAAAACAGTACCCGCAACAACTCCGGAATCTCCTGAGACACGAAACGGAATGAATGATATTGCAGAGACCCTCCGTAGTATCAAGACAAAATTCGGTGATGAGGCAATCATGACCTTGGGTGAATCGCGTCGTGTGAATGTGGATGTCATTCCAACAGGCTCTATTGGTCTTGATGATGCACTTGGCATTGGTGGCTTCCCTCGCGGACGTATCATTGAAATATTTGGACCAGAATCATCTGGAAAGACGACGCTCTCACTTCATGCTGTCGCTGAAGCACAAAAGATGGGTGGTATCTGTGCCTTTATTGATGCAGAGCATGCGATGGACCCTGAGTACTCTAAGAACCTTGGCGTAAAGCTCGACGAGCTCCTCATCTCACAACCAGATACCGGCGAACAGGCACTTGAGATTGTGGAATCGCTCGTACGATCAGGAAAGATTGATGTGATCGTGATTGACTCCGTTGCTGCACTTACTCCAAAGGATGAAATCGAAGGAGAAATGGGTGCACACCACGTTGGAAAGCAGGCACGACTCATGAGTCAGGCACTCCGAAAGCTCACCTCTATTGCTGCGAAATCGAAGACAGTCATTATTTTCATCAACCAGATTCGTATGCAGATCGGGGTGATGTTTGGAAATCCTGAAACAACTCCCGGTGGAAAGGCACTTAAATTCTATACATCCATACGACTCGATATCAGACGCATTGCGCAGATAAAGAAGGGTGAGGAGGTTGTCGGTGGTCGTCACCGTGTGAAAGTGGTAAAGAATAAGGTGGCTGCTCCATTCAAGGCAACAGAATTTGACCTTATATACAATGAAGGTATTAGTCGTGAGGGTGAACTCCTCGCCCTCGGTGAGAAATATGGATTTGTAAAGAAATCTGGCGCTTCATACACCTACCTCCCTCCTGGGGGCGATGAGAGCGCTGAAGTGAAGCTGGGGCGTGGATACGACGCAGCACGCACCACACTCCGTGCAGATAAGAAACTTCAGGACGAACTTCTTAAGCATATTCGTAAGGCGCTGAAGGAAGTGGCGTAGTTGTACACGAGATTATCTTTCGAGTTCCTTCGTCGCAACGAGACATTATAAAAGTACGTTGCGACGGCCTAGCTTTTCTAAAGACCTGCGGTCTAAGAAAAGCTGGCAAGGCGCTGAAGGAAGTGGCGTAGTTGTACATATAAAAACAGCGGGCCCCTTGGGCCCGCTGTTTTTATATTCACCTTTTTATATATTTACGTGTGCCACT
>CAZCWH010000045.1:0-6646 GCA_964502345.1 uncultured Candidatus Saccharibacteria bacterium
GAAATCATTTTTGTACAAGTCGCCATCTCGTTTTATAGATTTCAAATTGTAAAGAGGTGTTCCATTACCCTCCTCACCAAGCTGGGGCGTTGAGTAAGAGATTCCTCTTTGAAGAGTACACAACTTATCCAGAGAAACCATTGGCCATTTACCTGTCACGGATGATTTTCGGATGCGATACCGATCACCGTACAGACTACAATCGTCAGTATCGAGTATTGCTTGTCTAGGAACAGCTATCGTGAGTATATGATCCATCTTTGGTTCCTCACTTTTTATAACCGAATTCTTAAATGACTGGATTTCATCTAGGACACCCGGTAAATCACTAGTTGCCAACTGTCGTCGCTGTGCCCCAAGATCAAATCCGTCGTTGTTTATTTTTGCAAAGACGACATGGCTGGTCTTTGAAGAAATCTGCTTATCAAGAAAAAGTATACTCGTCTTTACACCAGCATATGGATTAAATACTCCTCCAGGCAACGACACAACACACCACAGCCCATTTTCCATAAGCATTTCCCGGACCTTCGTGTGGGTCTTTGTAGAGTTGGTGACGACCCCTTCAGGGACAATAACTGCGAGTTTACCCTTGGATGAAAGATGATCCATCATAAAGCGCAAGAATAGTAGCTCAGTTGCTTTTGTACCCATACGAAGGTCCTCCGAAACACTTTCCTCGTCTATCTTTCCAGCAAAGGGAGGGTTCGCAAGAATTACATCGTACTTGTTCTTATTGCCTGCTTCCGTAAGTGAATTCTGGCGCATGAGATGCGACTTAGTAAGACCGTGGAGATGCAAGTTCATCATCCCGAACTTGATCATGTCTTCGTCACTATCAAAGCCACTGAACATGTGATTGAACAGGAAATTCTTTTCATCTGGCGTGAGCTTATCCATCGCACGTGGACTACCAGCCTTTTTCAACTTTTCACTCGTGTATTCCTCAGCAATATAGCGATACGCGGCAACAAGAAATCCTGCTGTGCCACAAGCTGGATCAAGGATTGTTTCGTTTTTCTTTGGATCGACTACACGAACCATGAAGTCGATTATGTGCCTTGGTGTTCTGAATTGACCGTTAGTACCTGCTGAAGAGAGCTTTGAAAGCAAGTATTCATACATGTCTCCAAACACATCCTTGTTACCTTCATGAGCGATCTTATCGAGTTCCTTCGCAAACTCCTCAATTTCGTGAAGCACACGTCTCAGTGTCGGCTTATCGAAGATCTTTACATGTGCATTACGGAAGAGGAGTTTTACCGTTGGATTCTTTGAATGCTTTTGTAGTACATCAAAAGAGATCTCCAAAGTCTTGAAGAGGTCTTCGGGATTGAGAGCAAGGAGGTTTTGCCAGCGGTACTTCGCAAGTTCTCCAGTGAATATCTTTTCACTTTCGTCAGTGATTCCTAGAAGTTCTGCCTCATCATCTTTTATTGAAAGCGCTCGCAAAAAGAGCAGGTAGTTTAGTTGTTCGATGATGGTTTGCGGATTTGATACACCTGCGCCGAATAGAATGTCCATCAACGCATCAATCCTGTGTTTGTAGAGTGAAATCGTATCCATATTTTACAGACTCAATATCTTTGCGCTTGAAATGTCTGACACAAGCTCAGTAAGCTCTTCTTTTGAGAAAATAGCTAGCCACTCACTTACAGAGTACGCCTGTTCAAACTCATCCCAACGTAAGAAGTCGAGCGTCGGTTTTGCCTGAACGGTGGTGCGGAATTTATCGTTTGATATTGCTTGATCTGCAATAAACTCAACCATAACCGCGCGCTTGAATGCACTTTCTGGTTTATCGGTCTGTGCGAATTTGTTTACGAGTGCTTCCTTAAACGAAGCGAGTTGTTCATCGCGTGTTGGAAGTGGCTGCTTTCCAAGAGCAGACAAAAAGAATTCTCGAATTCCTGCAACAATGCGATGCGACGTCTGCAAATTCTCCTCGTTAAAATATAGCTTTGGCTTATTGAGGAGTGTTGCATTGATCTCGGTGATGAGATCTTCAACTTTGTCTGGATCCTCAAGAGCTTCTGATACGATATCGGTCTTAGTGGACATGAAAGTCTGGACCGCTTTAGTCCACTCATCGCGGTACATATTTCGGTCCACAGTATCCCCTTCAGGGAGGGTAATAATGTCACGAGTGAGAACAACGTCCTGGGTTTGGGATACACGAGGCTCAGAAAGCCCCTTATCTGCCTCAACGTTGCTTACATCTTCCGAACCTGTGGTAACAGCCGAACCAGTGACTAAGCCTCCCTCACGAGCCAATTTTGCGGGAGCCTCCCAATCGTATTTATCATCGAAGTAGGCAACGACCCCACAGAAGTCGAAAACTACGAATTCTGTCTTGTTAATTTCTGGGCAAAGACGAGTACCTCGACCCTTGATCTGTTGGTATGTAATCGGATCGAAAATAGGACGCGCAAGTAGCACGTTTAAAATCTCGGGACAGTCAAAGCCTGTAGCGAGCATGTCTACAGTTACACCTATGCGAGGGAGTTTATTCGTATCTTTTGCGAAGTCCTTTGCAATATCATGAGCACCTGGAATACGAGACGTGATGGTCATTGCAAAACGACCACCATATTCGGGCTTGAGTTCGTTGAGTATCTTCTCAAGTGCAAGAGCGTGATCCTGAGATACTGCAAAAACAAGTGTCTTACCAATTTCCCCATCAGGTGTACGCAACGCATGCTCAAGAAACTCTTCCATCATGCGCCGGTTACGAACTGGGAAGTGTACCTTTTTCTCTAGGTCGCGGATCTTGATACTCTCACCTTCTTCAAGCTCAACATCACTCAGTTCTGTAATACCTTCTTCAGATAGTGCTTGCTGCGTGATCGAAGTATTCATCTTGTGATACTTCGGTGGAATCAAGAATTTAGCTGCAACACCATCTTGAATTGTGTATCGAAAAGTAGCCACGCCATCATCACAACCGAAATAACGGTATGTATCACGCTGTACTCGACGTTCGAGTTTGCGAGGATCCTTTTCTGCGAGCTTATCGATATCGATGTTCTTCAAGAAGTCTCGCGGTGTTGCAGTAAGACCTATCTTGGTAGCTCCAACAAAGTGATCAACGGCGGCACGAGCCTCGGGTGAATAGATACTACGGTGTGCCTCGTCGTGAATGATGAGGTCAAAGTAACCCGGAGAGAAATCACGAGTGCCATGGAGCGTAAGTGACTGAATTGTCGCTACTACCACATTTGAACCAGTGAGATTCTTTCTGTTTGAACCCCAATATGTGCCCACAGACGATACCCCACGAAGCAGTCTCTCGAATGTGTTCTTTGTTTGGATTGCGAGTGATTTACGGTCTACGACAAAAAGAACGTTCTGTGCGTTATTGGAACGCAAAAAGCGAGAAATAATGAGTGAAGCCAATACGGTTTTACCAGTACCCGTTGCCATCTCAAGAAGAAAAGCCCGCTTACCAGCATCATAGTTTTCAGCAATAGCATTCCATGCATCAAGCTGATACGGACGGAGTGTAACGTTATCTGCAACATCACCAAAGTAGCCCTCTGTCACTGGATCTTCGCTGAATTTCTTTGCGAGATTCATCGCACGCGAACTCCGACGTCGCATTAAGTCCTCTTGTGAGAAAAAAGCCGGAACAACAGTAGCGTCACCTCCTCCATCGAGGTCCCATAGGTAAACCAGCTTATCGTTGGCAAGGTATATGTAACGAATGTTTGGATACTGTGCTTGAACGTAGTCGTACGCCTGTTTCTTTGCACTGTACGGATCTATGTCAGGACGCTTTGCTTCGATGAGTGCGATAGCATGCCCAGCAGTATCCTTAAGAACATAATCTGTTCGACCCGCATCTCCATGGTCCTCAAAAATAACCTCGGAAGGGTTCTCGATGTCCCATCCGGTCTCACGGAGTTTTCTATCAATAATTACGCGGGAATATGCTTCGTTCATAAAATCTATTTTGTCTTGGTCTTTGCCATGAACCGCTCAAACTCAGTGCGATCAATCCGGTATTCCTTACCGATCTTATGAGCAACTAAGCGACCAGCTTTGATGTACCGGTAAATGGTCATCACATTGACCGACAGGAGCTCTGCCAGTTCCGTGGGCGTATAGTAGGCTTTTGGCTCTTTTTTCATAGCTTTACGCTCATGAATGATACTTTACTTTTGTTGACATTACAAACACTCGAAGCGTAAGATACTCCCATGAGACTTACAGAAGTGAGCATCCACAATTTCAGAAGCGTGCATGATGAGACATTTTCACTTCTTGATTATTCCCTTTTGGTAGGGGGAAATAATGCTGGCAAAAGTGCAGTTGTCGATGCAATTAGATGCTTCTATGAAAAAGATGGATACAAGTTCAAAAAAGATCGAGACCTGTGTTGGATTCCATCCGAAGACATGAGCGAATCGTGGATTGAACTTACCTATGAACTTACAAATGACGAATGGGATTCTCTTCCTGACTACTGCAAACTCCCGAATGAAAAATTGAAAGTAAAAAAGTATTTCCTTACTGATAAAAAGAATGCTGCAGGAGAGAAGATGCAGGACTTTGTATACGCATTTAAGAGCGACGGGACACTAAATGACGAGCCATTTCATGGTGCTAAGTCGGTGCAACTGGGTAAATTCGGGAAACTAGTGTACATACCCGCTGTAAGCACAGTTGATGATCATACAAAATTGAGCGGTCCATCAGCACTGCGTGACTTGCTAAACGATGTCCTAGAGGATGTTATTGCAAAAAGTAGTGCCTTCTCACAATTCGAAAAGAATTTTTCCGAGTTCAGCACAGCGATAAAGACCGACAAGGGTGCTAGTGGGCGGTCAGTAGAGGGACTGGAATCGGAGTTAAATGCACGAATAAAACCGTGGGGAGCAGAATTTCGCTTAAAAATAAGTCAGCCAACGCCTGCCTCAATTGTTAAGAATCTAGTTGAACAAGAATTCGTGGACTCTAACCACGGTGAGCCACAGTCAGTCTCGCAATACGGGTCCGGTTTTCAACGTCAATTCATCTTTGCCATTATCGATGTTGCAGCTCAGTACATATCTACAAAAGTAACGAAAAAGAAAGAATTTTCTCCAGAGTATACTTTTATCCTATTTGAGGAGCCTGAAGCATTCTTACATCCTCCGCAGCAGGAAAGTCTTTCACATGGATTACAAAAATTAGCAGAGCGACCCGATACGCAAGTGCTTTGTTCAACTCACTCCCCACACTTTGTCAGTAAGAACGCAAATGAATTGCGAGGTTTGATCAAACTCAACAAACCCGATGGAATCACTAAGATCAAACAAATTAATGAAGAATCATGGAAACAAGTGGTCGAGACGAATCAGGTATTGAGCGACATTGCAGCAAAATACCCAAAACTCAAAGCGAGAATGAGCGAGGATGACTGCTTGCCCGAAATGGAAGCAATAAAGTATTTTCTCTGGCTTGACCCAGAACGATGCGGATTATTTTTTGCCAAACACGTACTACTCGTTGAAGGACCCTCAGAGCGAGTTCTGATTTCACGTTTGATTGGTGATGGCAGACTTGAGTTCAGTGAAGGAGACGTAACTGTCGTAGATACCATGGGCAAGTACAATACCCATCGATTTATGAACTTACTGACAGCTTTCGGTATTTGTCATTCGGTAATAGTTGATAGTGACAACGATACAAACGAACATAAGGAGTTGAACGATTTAATTCGCGACAGTGCTTCTACCTATACTCGCAAGGTGACATTTATTGATGGCGAGCTTGAAGATGCATTGGGAATCACGAAGCTACCTAAAGAACAGGCTCATCGCAAACCGCAACACATAATTGTGCAATATGAAAAAAGCGAAATTGCGTCAGAAAAGATGGAGGCCTTCTGCATAATTGTGAATGATTGCCTCAAGAGTATCTAAGTATGGGATCCTCAACACCTAGCGAACTAGTGCTCCAACTATTTGGACTGATTGGCAAATCAACTGCGGGCATGTTTTGGCAATTGGTCACAATGCTCTGGACCACCTACTGGCAGTGGATCATTCTCGTGCTGGTTATGATCGTGGTGTACGAGCTTCTTACGTGGAATGGCGGGTGGCACTACAACTCCCGCAATGGCTTTTCTCCCGGATTTAATCGACTCGTAGGAGCGGGTTTCTTTGCACTCTACTCGGGTATATTTTTTGCCTTCTTTCACTTTGTTTTTGGCGACGATATCTACCTCACTCACCTCTTTCCGTACATAGTCCACGCACTCGCATTTCCGCTCACTTGGCTAACACTAAGAAAAATCGGCTTCTGGGTGTACTAAGGACGATATTGAAAATCTGACTTTTCCCTTACCGATGAAACGCGAGGATGAATAGAAGCAGTCATGGCAGCAATTAGTTGAGCCATATTTTCAGAATAGAGGCTTTCTAGTAAAGAGGTGTTTTATGTGGGAAAAGTCCCTCTGTCTTTTTCTTAATATCTCTATTGTATTACCACCATGTGACTACTTACGCAGTAACTTCCTTGGCATTATTGAGCAAATTAGATCCTTTAATTAATTCATACGCTTCAAAAACATAGCTTTCTAGTTGGTTCCAATTCTCAGACAGGGTGTCCACAACAAACACCTGAATCAACAGTAGTATCAAGGTCAGCGTTTACTTCAAGA
>CAZCWH010000046.1:0-6478 GCA_964502345.1 uncultured Candidatus Saccharibacteria bacterium
GTTTCCACTTGCAATCAAAGTTGCGATTGAGGTCGACATCATTCGCGTTGAAACGTCCCGTACCACTTGTGTCAGTGACGACCGGAGTATCAGCAAGCGTGAAGCGTCCCTCCTTCCCAATCACTGCAAATATTCCGTCGGGATTTGCCGAAGGTACTACCATGATCGTCATGTTACTCGGTACAACTGCTGGGTTTGCCTTTAGGTAGTCGATGAACTCGTACGCGAGAATGACACTATTCCATTCATACCCACCGTGAATACCGCCCACGAAAAGAAGTGTGTCTTCCCCCGTACCATAGGTGTACGCTTCAATATTGCGTCCCTCTACGGAGGTTCCAATCACCACCTGCTCCGTCTTTACCACAACCTCTGGTTGTGGTACTTCCGCAACTGGCTCTTGTACTGCCGGCTCCTCTGTTCTAAAGAATTGTGTTGCTCCGAGGATGACTAGACCGACAACGAATACGGCTATGGTGATCGTCCATGCCATGCGTGTGTTTCGAGATACTGGCATTACTCAGCGTAGTACTTAAGAAGTGCGTCGACTCCTGCCTTGTTCTTTGACCACTCAACATCGTCATGTGTCGTAAGAAGCACACTAATTGCTGGAACATCATTTTTTGCGAGCCAGTTGACCATGTCACCGGTGATGGCATAGAAATCGAAACTCTCGTATGCAGGGTATCCTGATGCTTTTGCGTACAGTGATGTAAGCGCTTTCGTCTCGGGCAATACTTCGTTATGACAATTTGATGCATACACTCCTCCCGCAGCACTGTACCAAACCACAACTGCAGTTGGTTCATTCTCCTCGACGTATGTCTTCATTGCCTGACTTTCTGGCTCAGAAAATGCCTTACTTCCGCCACTCACATTTGTATTCTGCCATTTTCCTGTTGCCTGCCAGTCGCAATCAAAGTTTCGATTAAGGTCAACGTTGTTTGCATTGAAGCGTCCTGGGATTGTGTCTGCTGATACGGTGGGCACATCCGCCTTAGTGAACACACCTGTTGTACCTACAACTTTATTCAATCCATCTGGATTAAGTACTGGGATGACGGTTACCTTCACTCCTTCTGGGATGGCGGTTGGATTCTTGTCCAAGTAGTTCATGAGTTCGTATGCGACAAGTACTGTGTTCCACTCATACCCACCATGAATACCACCTACAAATAAAATCTCTTTTTCTCCCGTTCCATAGTGGTACGCGACAATATCGCGCTCCTCAACAGAACTACCAATCACAGTCTTAGTCGTATCAACTACTTCTTCAGGAACCACGGGCTCCGGAGTCACTGGGGTCGGAGTTGGTGTCGTCTGTACCGGCTCATCTTGAACCACTGCCACATCGTTGGATCGCTGGCTCACGAAATATATCGCGAGACCAAGTATCACAACAGCGACAATTCCAATAGTTATATTTTTCATATAACCTCATTTTACCATGAATATCATTTTCGTATTAAAAAACCCGTAGCGCCTCCATTTCTGGCTACGCTACGGGTTTTCGGCCACGGGTTCACTTCTTATTATTTGTGAGCACTCGTGCTTCACTTTCTGGCACTTCCCAGAAAATTTCACACCAGAGATCTGAATTATCGGACATACACCCTTCGCAGTCGCACTCCATATCAGTCTCGAATGCAACGTACACGCCGTCTTCCCTCTGTATGAGATGAGGACCGAAGTGACCGCATGGCCGGATACATTCTTGGTACTCAGCTTCGCCCACACCGATCATCGAGAGATCATCAGTGATAATTCCGCAGGTTTCCATGAGGCGTGCTCCTCGAGTAACTGTCTCCTAGCACAGTACGGACTTTGTTGTTTACTGTCAATTCAAACTACAGTGTGGTGCCAAAAATCCTTCGGGCATTCTCAAGGAGTGCGAGACGTACCACCTCCGCGTCTTCACCACGGAGTTCCGCAATACGCTTATACACTTCACGTACATGAAGTGGCTCATTGCGCTTCCCCCTAAATGGCTTTGGTGCGACGTACGGTGCGTCAGTCTCTGCATGGAGCATCGAGAGTGGTGCCTTTTGAACTACTTCGTCATATTGATCAGCAAACGTAATGACACCAGTGAGGGATGTGGTGAATCCCATGTCCCAGAATTTTTTTGCAATCTCATACGTCCCCGCAAAAAAGTGTACATTCCCTAAGACTTTTGCATGCTCCTTCAGTACCACGAGTGCATCCTCATACGCGTCCATCGTGCCTACGCTCGGGCGGATATGAAGCATAAGTGGTTTCCCTAAATCATTTGCAACTGCAATCTGCTCAATGAACGCTTCTTCCTGACGACCCTTCATGCCCCGATCGACACGATAGTAATCAAACCCACACTCACCAATCGCGACCACGGAGTCTTTCTCTCCGAGTGGACAATAGAACGTCGGATCGAACACCTCAGGTTCACTTCCATCGTTATCATGACTTCCGCTTGCCCGTACCGGATGGAGTCCAACCGTCGCATATACCCCTTCCCCGAACTGTTCTGCGAGTGCGACGGCGCGAGCGCTCGTCTCCTTCCCTGTCCCCACATTGATATGTGCAACCCCTTCCGCAAGCGTATGTTCTGTTACCTCACAAAAATCTCCTTCAAAATCTTTGAGGTTTAGGTGCGTATGTACATCTATGTACTTGTATTCCATATCAATTAATTACTCCCGTAGGTCGCTGTCCTCGCCTCACGAATAAGTTCATCCATTATCTCTAAAAGATCAGGAAATTCTTTGCCATATTGCTCTTCAGCTGTCTTCACCATCATTTGATAGTCACTCCACATTTGGTCACTATCCAGTCCTCTATTTTTAAAATACTGCCCGTTGTTGTGGATGTGCGTTATTTTTGACATGAGTTTATCTACCGTTTTAACAAACCGCGCCTCACGTGTATCGAGTGACTCATACTTTTCTATCGTCTCAGGGAGCCAGGGGTACACATCCTTAAACTCGCTTTGTATACGAAGAAATGCTTCATGCTCACGTGCATCCTTTGCTCTCTTCCCCTCTTCATCAAGGCCAAAACTATCGGTGTCCATTGCGTATGCCTCCACAAGGTCATGGACGGTGGCAAACTGCGCAATAAGCCCAATGTCGAGAGAGTCTGGATACAGTTTCTTCGCAAGTGCGCATGCGCACACTGAAACCATCACCGTATGATCGGTATCTGATTCAGGACGGACCCCGTCCTCATGCAAGGTCACCCTGTTCACCCGCGCAAAGGTGAGAATAAGCTTTCCAATATCAACGAGTCCTTTCGTGTTTTCAGTCATGATGTTTCGTCAAAATAATCAATACTCTCTAGAAAAAGTCCTGTTTCAAATCCTCCCTTCTTCTCCTTCTTAACATCTCGGAGCGCAAGCACTTCTTCGAGCGAAATCTTGTTGTGATACAAGATTGCATCAATGACTTCAATCACGTCAGCGATTTCTTCTTTCAGATGCGCCTTATCTTCCTCACCATACGCTTCAAATACTTCTTGTGCTTCCTCAAGAAGTTTATCTTTAAGCTTAAGGAGTGTCTCCTCTGGCTCCATGTACCGCACTGAATATGCGCTCGCGCTTATATTATTCTCAACATCGTGCTTGTAGATATCTATCATCTTGTCCCGCACGAGTTTGTTGAATACTTTCTTCATGAGCTAATCAATTCGGGCAAATAATGTTTCAGGCTTTTTGTTCGTACGTACTGCTTCCATTATTTTCTCAGCAGTTTCTGGCATGAAGATGGTGAGATGCTCCGCGATGCGGTAGATATGCTGTACTAGCTTTGCAATGACCTCCTTTCCCTCTTCTCGCTCACTCGCGACCTCTGACTTTATTTTCTTAAAGGGAAGCGTCTCTTGGATGTAGAGGTCACCCTTTCCCACATGCTCGAAAATGAGATTGAGAGCCTCATCCGGACGGTAGGCATCGAGCTTCTCCGTGAATGCATTTTCGAGCGGTGCACTCGTGACCGCTACGGGATTCTCAAGATTATCTTCTGCCATCTTCATGACACGCGAAACAAGATTCCCAAGACCATTTGCAAGATGCGCATTAAACCACTCATCGAGGCGTTCCCAGGTCATATCTGCATCATCAAATGGCTGTGCATGTCGAAGGAGTAGATACCGTGTAGCCTCAGTTCCATATCGTTCAACAAGCTCAAAGGGGCTAATGACATTCCCAAGTGACTTACTCATCTTCTGACCTCCTGAAGTAATGAAACCGTGATAGATGACCGTATCAGTTGCAGTAACATCGGCGGATTTGAGCATCGCCTGCCACATGATTGACTGGAATCGAATCTGATCTTTCCCTGCCATTTGATAGACCATACCCTCTTCCCAGAATTTCTTAAAGTTCCCTTCACTATCTTCTGGCCATCCAAGTGTTGAGATGTAGTTTGTGAGGGCATCAAACCATACATACATGACGTGACCAGGGTCGCTCGGGACCGGCACACCCCAGTCCATGCGCGAGACTTCTCGTGAAATACTAAAATCCTCAAGACCTTGGCGGATAAAATTGAGAGCTTCCTCTCTGCGCCATTCTGGCACGATGACACCTTCTTTGCTCAGATACTCCTCTAAGTACCCTTGATAGTTACTCAGTTTAAAAAAGTAGTTCTCTTCTTCAATTTCTTCGAGCTCCATGTTCGGGTGATTTGGGCAACGACCATCGACGAGCTCACTGGCTTTCATAAACAGCTCATCGCCCACACAGTACAAGCCTTTGTATTTCTTTTTATAGATATCTCCCTTTGCCTCACAGCGTCGCCACAGTTCTTGTGCTGCGTGCTTGTGATGCTCCTCAGTTGTCCGTATGAAATGAATATCACTCAAAATGCCGAGCGCTGGAATGAGCTTTTTAAATTCAGCCGCATAGTGATCGACATATGCCTGCCTAGATTCACCCTTCTCATCTGCCTTCCCTGCAATTTTTTGCCCGTGTTCATCAGTACCGGTATTAAAAAACACCTCATGCCCCATGAGCTTCCAGTAGCGAGCGAGCGCGTCAGCCTGAATGAGCTCGAGCGCAAACCCGATGTGGGGGTCAGAGTTCACATACGGGAGTGTTGTGGTGAGATATCTATGATCCATGTGTGTTGTTGTTATGCGCGCATCAGATAGTCTGCGAGTTCAGCAATCTGTACACGAACCTGTGCGCCAGTGTCACGATCGCGGACGGTCACCGTATCTTTTGTTCCTCCCTCGAGTGTCTCAAAATCTATAACCACACATGATGGGGTACCAATCTCATCCTGACGTCGATATCGCTTCCCAATATTTCCATTGTCATCAAATTCGGCACGCATCACTTTTGCAATCATTTCATACACCTCTTCAGCCTTAGCCACCAACTCAGGTTTATTCTTCAGAAGCGGGAAAACAGCTACTTTGATTGGTGCAAGCGCCTTAGGGAAACGAAGTACGGTACGCACCTCCCCACCGAGCTCATCTTCGTCGTAGAATTCAGTCAATGCCGCGAGAAATGTGCGATCAAGACCAACCGATGTTTCTACAACATGGGGTACATACCGTTCGTTGGTCACCGGGTCGAGATACGAAAGATCTTTTCCGGAGAATTTCTGGTGCTGGGTAAGATCATAGTCACCGCGCGCATGAATTCCTTCTAGCTCCTTAAAACCAAATGGGAATTTATACTCAATATCCCACGCGGCTTTTGCATAGAACACGAGATTCTCATGCTTGTGCCACTTGAGATTTTCTTCCTTAAATCCAAGGTCGAGGTAATACTGCCATCGCTTCGCACGCCACTTTTCGTAGGTCTCCATTTCTGATGTTGGCTCAACGAACATCTGCATCTCCATCTGTGTGAGTTCACGAAGTCTGAAAATATACTGACGAGGTGCAATTTCATTTCGGAAAGCTTTACCAATTTGTGCAATACCAAATGGCACCTTCACACGTGACGAATCAATGACATTTTTAAAATTGATGTAGATCCCCTGACAGGTTTCTCCTCGTAAATATGTTGGGGCCTTATCCCAATCACCTGCGAAGTTCCCGAGGTTTGTCTTTACGAGCATGTTGAAGAATTTCACTTCCCCAAATTTCTTCTGTCCACATTTTGGACAAGTCATCTTCTCTCGATTCTCATCAAAGATTTTATTAATTTCCTCAATGGACATTTTTTCATCTGCAAATGCTCCCACTTCCTCAATAAGATGGTCGGCACGTGAGCGCGTGTTACATTCTTTACATTCAACGAGTGGGTCAGAAAATCCTCCTACATGGCCTGAAGCCTCCCATACCTTTGGGTGCGTTACAATCGCAGAATCTAGCCCAACAATATTTCGCTCTTCTTGTACCATCGCTTTCCACCAGAGCGCCTTAATATTATTTGCAAGCTCTACACCATATGGACCATAATCGTACGTACCCACAAATCCTCCATATATCTCAGAACCCTGAAACACAAATCCGCGGCGCTTCGCGAGCGAGACAATTTTTTCCATCAGAT
>CAZCWH010000047.1:0-6342 GCA_964502345.1 uncultured Candidatus Saccharibacteria bacterium
CATACATGGCCATTCCAGGCTTTATCTGAAGTCCTCCAGTATCAAATGTGATCCCTTTACCGATAAAGACAATGGGGTTGTACTTGTCAGTGTTACGATTCCTTCCTTTTCCTTTAGATACCCCCTTGCCCAATCCCCAATACTCCATAACGATGAATCGGGGCTTATCCTTAGCTCCTCCTCCTACACCTAAAATACCCCCCATTTTTAAGGTTTTGATGGCTTTCTCATCAAGTATCGTAACCTTTGCTTTTGTGCCTTTTAGGGCCCTTTTTGCCTCATTTGCGAGGTGTTGTGGGGTCATATCTCCTCCTGGTGTATTTGCAAGATTTCTAGCCTGGTTTATAGACGATCCAATGAGCACACCACGTTCAAAAGCAGCTTTTGCCTCCTTGGTTACTGTAGGCAGCGTTACGAGAATTTCCGAGAGTGTTACTTTCGGTGCCTTACTCTTGTAGAGCGTAAATTCGTAGTCAGCAAGGAAAAGATTCTCAGCGATAGTTTGAATCATCCATGCTTCCCCGTAGATTGCTAGTTTTGGGTATTGCTGAATATCGAACTGAATTAAAATCTTTTTCAGCTTGTGCTTCTTCGCAGATTGCACAACCCCACGAACTAAGGTTCTAAAGGTGCGTGGGGTGATTTTGGAAAGCTTTCCTGAAACAATCGAGAGTGTCGCAAGACCCGCATTCTCAGAAAAACGCTCTGTCCCCTTTTCAATAAAGGTTACCTGCGTATACCCTTTTGCAGTCTGCGTAGATACTGTATTACTGATCCTACTGACCATCGGTGGTTTCGTTATTAAGTAATGCATCGATACGATTCATGTCGCGTGGGAACATTGCTGCTTCACGCACATTTTTGAGTCCTAGAATTTGCATAGTCATGCGCTCTGCACCAAACGCGAATCCGCCCTCAGGTGGAACACCATATTTGAAGGCTTCGAGGAACATAGAGATTGTATTTGGATCCATATTCCATTTCGCTATATGATCCGTGAGTTGTGCATAGTCATTGATACGTCGTCCACCTGAGAGCCACTCAATTCCTCTGCAGAGAAGGTCCATTCCTTCGTTGAATTCTGGGTGCTCTGGATTTGGGTATACATAGAATGGCTTTTGGCGTGTTGGATAGCCATACACATATACGAAGTCAGAGCCTGTCTCTTCTTTAACAATTTGGCAAATGGCACGCTCATCTTCTGGATTGAGATCTTTCTCACCTCGTACATCCTTCCCTGTCTTCGTAAAAATCATCTCCTGAGCCTCAGTAAGAGACATTGTTGGAGTTTTCTCTATCATCGTCGGTAGTGTTGCATTAAGGAACAAAAGTTCTTTCGCACATTTCTCTCTGAGTTGTGCAAGAATAAATCGTACCGTTTCCTCAGACATATCTCGGACATCAGTCCAAGAGTCAATGAATGCCATCTCAGCATCGAGAGAAACAATTTCCGTGAGGTGTCGTGTCGTAGCGCTTGGCTCAGCACGAAACACTTTGTTGACTGAGAAGACACGCTCAAAAGCAGTCATGACTATCTGCTTGTAGAGTTGTGGTGATTGTGTGAGATATGCCTTCTTGTCAAAATAATTTACCTGAAAAACTTCTGCACCGCCCTCAGCAGTTGCAGGGGTAATGCTTGGAGCTTGAAATTCAAAGAAATCTTGTCCCTTGAGGTACTCGCGGAATGAATCAATGATGACGGCCTGTACTTTGAAGATTGCTTGAAGTCGTGGATGACGAAGCGTGAGCGCACGATGATCGAGCTCTGTGGTGAGGTCTACATTGTATCCGTCGACAGACATATCAAATGGCAATGGTTCGGCTTTCGCCAAGACTTCGATTGCTGTAATTTCAAGTTCGATGTCACCATTTTCCACCTTTGTGTTGATCATATTGTCAGGACGCTTGTTCACTTTTCCTGTTACTGCTACAACCCACTCTTGTTTGAGCTCTTGAGCAACGGTGAGTAATTCTGGCTTTCCAAATACAACTCCTTGAACTTTTCCACTTCGGTCACGAAAATCAAAGAAGGCAACCTTGCCCTGATTGCGTGCTACATCAACCCAGCCCTTAATGAGTACTTCACTACCAACATGGTCGCGAAGTGATTTTGTGAGAATTCGTTCCATACTTGTATGTTGTAGAGACGTGAGACGATCTACAAATATATTAAAACTACTAATATACCTGTAGGGGCGGTTTAGCCGCGGTGCCACCCTACTTTCCTCTTCAGTTTTCACCGAGAGAGGACGCTCATTGTGTCTACATTCAGAAAAGCAGTTGTCAGTTGCTCAGGGGTAAGTTCGCAGTATACGTTTCAAATTAAAGTGCGTCAATTATAGAGTCAGACCAATACTTTGCCGAACAATGGTCATTTTAAAAGCCGCCTTTTCTCGAGCTTTTTCCGCGCCTGATCTGAGTATTGCATACACATCGGTATCTTTGATGGCATCTCGCTTTTCACGCATCGGGCGGACGACATTTTCGATATCTTCAATAAGCAACTCCTTGAGGTTTTTATACTTGCCTTTGTACTCTTCGTAGATTGGAGCAAGATCTGCTTCTGTTCGAAAGAGTTTGTGAATAGCGTATACATTGGCTGGCCGCTCTCCACTTGAATCCGTAATGATACCCATAACTGCCTTTGCAATCTCTGCTTTTGTTCCAAAGAGTGGGATCGTATTGCCGTAGCTCTTGCTCATCTTTTGGCCATCGGTCCCAGGTACTATCCCAACGGCTTGTATTACTTTCTCCTGAGGTGGAGTAAACGTTTCGCCATAGGCATTATTAAACTTCGTCGCTGCTTCACGTGCATACTCGACATGTTGTCGTTGATCTTCACCTACGGGCACGACGTCGGTATCGTAGAGCAGAATGTCAGCTGCCATAAGCATTGGATAATTGAAGAGTCCCGCATTCGGCTCGAGTCCCTTCGCAATTTTGTCTTTATACGAATGAGCTTGCATAAGAAACGGTACAGTAACGAGACACTCAAAAATCCATGCAAGTTCAGTATGTTCGCTTATATCAGATTGCTTGAAAATGATAGCTTCCTCAGGATTCACTCCCGCGGCGACATAGTCTTTAACTACATCAATAATATTTTGACGCAAATCTTGTGGACTACGAATAGTGGTGAGTGCATGGAGATCGGCAATCATGAGGTGACTATCGTAACTCCGATATGTATCCACAAAGGGCTTAAGCGCACCAAAATAATTTCCTATATGAAGCGCACCGGATGGCTGTAACCCTGTAAGGAGTCTTTTTTTATTACTCATGTCGAAATACTACCAAAATAGGGCCTTTTTATAAAGTACCCTATCGCTTCTTAGCTTTTCCGGGGAGAAGTGGAAGCTCGATATTAAATGTTGAACCTTTACCCTCACCTTCAGATTCAGCCCAAACACGGCCGTTCATGTCACCTATCATCTTCTTAGCGACAAAAAGACCAAGGCCAGTACCAGTCACATTTACATTGTTTGCATTCTTAGCTCGTACAAATTTCTCAAAAACCTCATCTATGGTTTCCTTGCTCATCCCTACACCGGTATCTTTTATACTGACGATGATTTTCTTCTTTTTTACATCATCATGCACAATCGTTGTGACCGTGCCCTTTGGTGTGTACTTGAGCGAGTTATCGATCAAGTTCATGATGATTTGTCTCGTCTTCCCTATGTCAGCATGAGTCATACAACTTCCATTACAATCAGAGCGGAAGAGCATGACAAGTCCTTTTTTAAGCCCAGTTGGTCTCAACTCGTCAACAATTCGTTCTGTGAGTTCACGTAAGTCAAAGTCGCTCATTTCGTACTTCATGTTGCCTGCATCAATGCGTGAGACATTGAGATAATCCTCAACGGAGAGTGCCATGTATTTACTTGAATCAGCGATTCTCTCGGCGACTTCTTTTGCTTTTGCAGGAAGCTTTCCATATGAGCCTTCAACGAGCATTGAGGCATATCCACGAATTGAGGTAAGTGGGCTTCGGAGCTGATGAGACGCGATTGAAACAAACTCTGATTTCATCTTATCGAGTATCTTGAGTCGTTCGTTTACCTGCTGTAGATTCTCCGCAAGCTTTCTGATCTGTTCTTTTTGCTGAACTTCATTCTTAACACTTCGTACGAGGAAGTAGCCACCGATGCATGCAACGAAAAGGGTTATAGAAATAAGGACAATGATAGAGGTAGACGATGCGAAGAAGTACTGTGAACCAATTAAGGTAACGAGACCAAGAATAAGAGCCTGAGCACCAAGTAGTTTGATATTGAAGGCATGGAACTTCACTATGAGGTACGAAAGTACTCCAATGAAGATGAGCATCCCTAAAGGACCTACTAAGTTAATTTCATAAATACCAGTTTGGTCAGCGTAAAAGTATGAAGCAAAAAAGATTAATAGGAACACTGACGAAGCAATGAGTAAGTAGGTCGAAGCGAGCATATGCGCATCATTAAGCGCGCGATATTGTCTGTAGGTTATGAATGCCCACCCGAGAAAGAGCCCCGCGGTCAGTACTTCAAGACCATAAAAGTAGTTCCATAAGATTCCGGTTACGCCCGTACATGTCTCAAGGACAATACCAACGAGATTCAATGTACTTGGGAGGAACAAAATGATTGGTAGTAGAAGAATAGTAAGATAGATTTTCTCACGAAATAGTAAATCCGCTCTTCGTACAAACACAATTACAAAGTATAAAGTAAAAAATAGTGTGAGAGACTGAAACAGAAGTGCCAGAGAATACGTGAAGTGCATGAATCTAGCAGGCATCACAATCCACTGGAGAATCTCATTTCCTATAAGTGCGGAGAAAAATAAAGTAAGTAGAAATAATACCGTACTTATAAGCGTAAACCGATTTTTAAACAAAACATATGTTCCTAGAAAAAGGGCGATAATGACTACTGAAACATAGGAGTAGTACAAGAGCTCTGGTGCGAGTGATAAATCAAAATAACCTAGCGTTGTCGCCTCCCCATCCGTGCACGCAATTAAATTTGAACCAAACATAGAAACTAATTTGGAACAGGCTCCTCAATTACAAAATTTTGCACAACAATACTTTTGTAAAATAATGCAGAAATTGAAATGCAGGAAAGTACAAGAATAAATACAAGCAAAAGCTTTGTCTTTTTATCCATCATATAAAACTGTACCACAGTTTTATGACGCACTCTTAGCTTTTACACAAAGAGCATCAGTCAATTTTTACGAAGCAGTCAGTAGCAAATATGTACCAACACCCGTAATCATGATTGCAAGAAGCTTTTGCAGAAGATGAAATAATCGAATTTTCTCGACGGTGACTCTAGGGAAGAATAGCGTTAGCAGTATGCCAATAGCGAATACGAATATAGGTTGGAATGAATTCGTTAACAATACGAGAGAGACGGGAGCTAGAATTAATGCATACGCAACAACGGAATTGCCAAGCATATATAATCCTTCATTGAGAAAATTGAGGGATATGATTTTAGAAGAATTTTCTTTGAGTGCAACAATGAAGTGTTTTCGGTAGGATCTGATGAATGCGAATAGGAACACACCTACCACAGCAAGAGCTACATGTTCCCAAAATAGTGAACGAACAACATTTTCCTCGAGTGCGACAAACTTAAACAATACAGATTCTAAGCCCCACAAAAATGCTGCGATGAGCATGTAGGTGACTGTCTCCTTTTTTAGTTTGAATTTATTTTCCGCATCAATCTCAAATGAGATGATAGTTGTACCAAGGATAATAATTGCCATAGCAATCATTTGGAGTTTTGTAAGCGTCTCGCCTAGAATAAAATAGCCCAAAATGTATCCAATAACTGGTACAAGTTGGTAAAAAACAACTACGATTGATGCCTCGTCACCTTTTAATGCGAGAAAATAGCATAAGAGGACAAGCACATTAAAGACGCCAACCATCGCTAGGACAAACATATTGCTCCAACTTACCTCAAAAATTGAAGGATCTAGGAAAAAAAGAATGGGTAATGCAAATACTGAAAGGAGTGACGAGAAAAGCATCAGTGTTCCGACCCCGCCGTCCTTGAAGTACTTCTCAAGGAGGATTTTATCGATGTGGTTGGTCATCGCAAAAAAGACTGGTCCTAAAATTGCGATGAAAAACCAACTCATACCAAAGATTTTAACACGTGAATATCCTCCTTAGTAATAGTGTACTTATAACCATCCAAACTCTTTAAGTTTTGATATATCAAAAGAAAAGACACGATTCCCTATATCTTTACGATAGAACATCCCTGCAAATTGTATTTTGCTTACCCTCTCGTATACCTTTTCACGTGCCTTCTCGACAGTGTCACCATATGCGGTGACATG
>CAZCWH010000048.1:0-4158 GCA_964502345.1 uncultured Candidatus Saccharibacteria bacterium
CAAGTTGAGTCACTTGCACTCACATCATTCCCCGTCGGAGTTGATCCGCGTGAAGAAACCATCACCGAAAATCTCATTGTAGACGCATACTTCAAAGAGCATATTGGAGTAAAAGAAGGAACCGCTGGCGCTCATACAAGCTGGCTCCATCGTGCACTTGGGAAAATTGCGCTCTCGTCTGTATTCCAAAATCTTGCTTCTGTTTCAAGTCGTATACTCGTTATTGATTCCGGTGAACGCAGAGAGGAGGTCGCTGAACATTTTGGAAAAATTCTTGGATGGGACCGAGCGATGCGTGATCAATTCCTCGAGAGTATTGCAACTACCTCTCCCGCACTGCATGATGGAAAATTTTTCCCAGGAACCTATGTCGTTGCTCGCAAAGCAACACCTGAGGAAGTCATCCCGCTCATCAACGCTCGCTTTGAAAAAGAAATACTTGCACGCTACACACCTGAAGTAGAGGCTGTTGTTCCGCTCGAAGATGCACTCACGATTGCATCGCTCTTAGAGCGTGAAGCATATGATTTTGAAGATATGCGTCAGATTGCTGGTGTCATATGGAATCGTCTCTTTATTGATATGAATCTGCAACTCGACGCAACACTTCAGTATGCAAAAGGGAGCGACGCAAATGAACCCTGGTGGCCTCGCGTTCGCCCAGCAGATAAGTATATTGAATCTCCTTTTAATACGTATGAAAACAATGGACTCCCTCCTTCACCGATTGCTAATCCATCCCTCGATGCAGTACTTGCAGCACTCAATCCAAAAAAGACCAACTGCATGTTCTACTTTCACGATTCAGATGGTGGCTTCCACTGTTCCGCAACCTATGAAGAGCATGTGCGCATGCTCAAGGAAATTTACGGTCGCGGAAAATAAAGTGAGACCGTCGGTGTGACGGTCTCTAAAATGGTGCTCACTCCTTTGGCCGGTTGTGCTCTTTGAGGTCTTTGAGGGTAAACATTCCTTGAATCCAGAGTACCCCTTGAATAAAGCCGAGCCAGCGAAATGCCTTTTCAAGACGACCTTCCTCCACAAACGTTTTGATTTTATCGAGCATGCCATGGCAATGCTGTAAGCACGCGACTGAGTCCACCATGAAGGAATCCTCATCGCAGTCCGCTGCAATGATACCGGTGCGCTTAAAGAAACTTCGGTAGAACTCGACCACACTAAGGATTCTTTCAGGTGTCACGATTTACTCCCTGTATGAAGTATGGGTAGTGTGGGAACATGTAACTACCCCCAACCTATCAAAACTACTAGGAGAGGCAACCGTGTTCTCTCGCAAGACTACTTTAAGTAGACAGTGGCAAGGACTCCAAGTGTCACAAGTGAACCGCCAACCACATTTCCCAACGTCGGCTTTTCTGCAAGAAATACGAATGCAAGAATAATCGTGAGCGCAATAGAAAGTTTATCAATCGGAGCCACGCTCGATACTTCTCCAAGCTGGAGTGCCTTGTAGTAGAAAAGCCACGAGAGTCCTGTGGCGAGCGCTGAGAGGAAAATGAATGTATACGAGTATTTAGAAATTTTGAACATATCTGCCCAATTTCCCTGGATGAGGACAATACCCCACGCAAAAAACACAATAACAACAGTGCGGAGTGCCACTGCGAGATTACTATCAATACCCTTGATACCAATCTTCCCAAAGATAGCAACGAGTGATGCAAAGAATGCAGATAGAAGTGCGTAAACGGCCCAGCTCATAGTACTTTTAGTATATCACCCCAGAGTTGTCATGTTCAGCTACATGCTGGACTATGTGGAACTTACCGTGGATCAACACCACTTCGAAGTCGTACACTCAATCCAAAAATAACAGCAAAGAAAATAAGACCAAGCGCACACGTCGGGAGCCCAAGTATGTATGCCCCAAGGCCTTCACTAAAGAGGACTGGGATTTCAATGAGTGTGTAGTATCCTGCAAACAAAATCCCGAGAAGTGCAGTGACGAGTACGATTTCGTTTGCAGTCTTTCCATTAATTTTTTGGAATACGTGAAGTCCAGAAAGTACAAAAATAACGGTGAACATTGCAAATCCGAAATAGCATGCTGGATATCCAATAAAGTACGGGCAGGATTCATTGAAGGCACAGGTCTCAGTAAAAAACTTCACACCGCTTAAATACCCAGAAAATAAAAATCCTCCTGTTGCCAAGAGAAATACCGCTCGCTCCAACTGTGTATGGATGGACATACGAATATTCTAAACTACTAATAGACTACTCCTGAGGATAGATGTCGCGTTTCCCTGTCCCATCATCAGGACCAATCACCCCTCGCTCTTCGAGGAGTGCTATAAGTAATGCAGCTCGTGAGTATCCAATATTAAATTTCCGTTCCAAAATCGTAACTGAGACATTCTGCAGTTCCTGTACAACAGTCTTCGCCTGTTCGTAGAGCACTTCTTCTTGAAGATCTGCTGTCCACGGTGAAACTATTCCCTCTGGCTCATCGAGACCGTATATCTCCTTTCGCACATTCATAAACACCGTCACACCGATGAGCTGTTCATCAGGAATTGGAGCAACTATTTCAATCTTGCTCTTGCCAAGCGCAAATCGTAGATCATCTTCAAAACTGCGTACGACGCGCATACGAACAGGCTCGAGTGGGCGAAGGAGAAAACAAAGGCCATCAGGAAAGATTTTTACTTCAACAGTTTCAAGCATTACACCGAACACTCCAAATGTATCGCGTACTTTCGCACCAAAATCGTTGATGCGAGTCACGTGAGTGCTCTCTATTGTCGTCTGTAGGCCTTTCTCTTTCTGGCTCATACGTAGTGTAATTATACACCCGAGAGTCCGGGAACTCAGGTGAAAATCCTGAAATGTTTATAAGTCAAAGCGACTATGGTTGTCCCTCAGTAGCTACGGGCTTTTTCTTTATGATTCGTTCGAAAAGTCGGTCAACAAATAGGAGTCTCAGGCCAAATATCTCGAGTCCAATGACAATGAAAAGAGCCCCTGGAATGATTGGCATAATGAGGCCAAATACTCCCGCAAGTATCATAATGACACCTACCGTCTGCTTAAGGCGGGGGCGCAGGAGAGTATACTGTTTTGCTCTTTCATACATACTTATTCATGGGGACGTTCGCTTAGCTTCTTTCTTACCGTCCTATGCTTTTATATACGTGTGAATTGCCTGAAGGTAACAATCTAATCCTTGTTACAACAGAACTATTGCTATTTCGGCAATTTTTGGCACTATTGTGAGCTGAACACAGAAAATATTGGGGTATCGTCTAATGGTAGGACATCAGGTTTTGGTCCTGAGTATCGAGGTTCGAGTCCTTGTACCCCAGCAAATGCAAAAACCATCAGCTTCTGCTGGTGGTTTTTGTATTTCTGGCATGGGACTCGAAGAGGTTGTCGAAATTTTGAATAAAATTTCATACAACCTGAACTGATTCTGTGAGGCGTTCTCAGGAACGATAAGAATCGAGTCCTTGTACCCCAGCTTGTTAAAAAAGTCCCGAAAGGGACTTTTTGCATTTATCTGTGAAGGTATCGGCCCACTCATCCCCAACGAGCATGTACTCATTATAAATGAGGCTCCTGTGATGATAGAATTATTCGCATGAAAAAAACAAAAATCACATTACAGTACTTTGCCAAAAACCTTTTTGTAGTTATAGGATTGGTACTTATTTGGCGTGGCATCTGGCACGTGCTCGACGCAGTTGACACTTTGTTTTTTGGAGGTCACCATCTTTGGACTGGAATTCTCGGTATCGTGATTGGTCTCGCTATCCTCTATATTCCTGATCACGATCTTAAGGAGATTGAAAAACTTTAGACAAATCTAAAGAGTAGGACATGAACTAATGGATAACTGTATTGGGACTACAGGTAAGTCTTCGTCCTGCACAGCTCGCTTGTGTATGAAAAAAAGTGGGTGCTATACTATTCTGTAATATGTATGAGATAGTAGCTGACATCATATTTACTCTCGGACTCACACTCGGCGTGGGGTCATCTACCTTTGCGCTCATTTTCTTTATCCGCTCTCTCGAGGATGGAATTATTGATGCGTCTGAAAAGCGTTTTCTGCACACGGTCTTTACCGTGCTCCGTATCGGAATGGTGCTTATTTTCATTGGACTGATTGCATCTCTCTTCACTGCTTCACCACAG
>CAZCWH010000048.1:4168-6193 GCA_964502345.1 uncultured Candidatus Saccharibacteria bacterium
TTCCTCCTTGGATTCATAACCCTAAATGCAATCCTCATGCAGTACCGTAAGATGCCAATGAAGTATGGTCCGGTTATTGCGGGAGGATCTTGGTACTCAATGTTTTTTGTATCAAAGACCCCAATCACAAATCTTGATGCACTGTGGCTCATTGGTAGCTATGTGCTATTCCTCGCATTTGTGTACTTCGTCTTTCACTCATTGAAAAATAGATTCACTGTTACGGTAAGTACGAATCCGCCAGCACAACCCACAAAGGAAGGCGCGTAGCAACTTTTAAGACTCTAATACAAGCATCTGAGAGGGTGTTTCTACGTGAGTGCTATACTCTGTAGATGTCTTCTATACGTTCACGGCACCTATTCCTTATTGGAATTTTTTTGTTGTTTGTATGTACGTCGCTTCCTCACTTTGCTCACGCACAGTACAGCGGGTCGAGTGGGTACAGGAGTAAGGTAAACAAACTGGACGATGATATTGTAAAAAATCTTCCCGTACCAATTCTCTTTGGAGTCCCCCTGACCGCACTCACGCCAAACTTTGGCGATGACCGTGATGGAGGTGCTCGTTCGCACGAAGGACTCGACATCATGGCACCAAAAGGTGCACCCATCATCTCCCCTACAGAAGCAGTCGTTATTCGGACGGGGAATGGTTCGGGCTCTGGTAAGTACGTCACAACTGCAAACCCCGGGGGAGAAAATTTTGTGTACATGCACCTCGACGAGGTTCTTGTGAAAGCAGGGCAAGTACTCAAACCAGGTGCGCTCATTGGCTACGTCGGAAATACCGGAAATGCTCAAGCTACCGTCCCCCATCTCCATTTCGAAATTAGAAAGAGCAGAAAAGCCCTTGACCCATTTGAGCGCATCACCAAAGAGTACTCACTTAAAGATAAGCTCGAGTTTCTCGAAGCTATACTCAAAACTGTAAAAGATGAAGATGAACTCATTGATATTCTTACCAAAGAGTATGTGGGTACCTTCTATCAGGCTCGTGCTCAAGGTCTTACGATTCCAAAAGAAATTCTGAGCGAACTGCCGAAGTCAGCAGCCGTTCCAACTGCTGACCTCGAAGCTGGTGCAGATGGTAGTGATGTCATGGCACTTCAGAGCATACTCATACAGAGTGGGTATCTCAAGATTGAAGCTCCAACTGGGTACTTTGGACCAGTCACCGAGAGTGCACTCCGTGCATACCAAAATGCTAACGGTATCCTCCCCTCAACTGGCTATTTTGGTGCAGCAACACGAGCACATATGTTAAAAGGGGGTGGCACTACAGCGACACCACTTCCCTCAATGACCACTGCGGAGATGGAAGCAAAAATTGCTGAACTTACTCTCCTTATCAAAAAACTCCAGTCGCAAATTTAGAATTAACTCGCTATTTATGGTTGTGGCACGTATACTGAGCGTCCCGCGGTTTTAGTAGCTAATTCTAAATAACATGGCAGAAGAAACGAAAGTAGAAACTCCAGCTACACCAACGACAGATACTCCAATCACGACCGACCCAGCTACCTCACCAGAAGAAAAGAAAGAACAAGCATAGCGAATCAAAAGGCACCCTGCAGGGTGCCTTTTGCTGTGTACATACGCCGTATTTTACAACCAACCGTGAACTCTTCATTAATTCTTCATTGCGCATATTTGATGATGTGCGTAGGGGTTATAAATTAATATTACATATATGGGTATTCTATCTTGGATCATTATAGGTGGCGTTGCAGGATGGCTTGCATCGCTCATCATGAAGACAGATGCGTCTCAGGGTCTACTACTTAATGTCGTAGTGGGTATTGTGGGTGCATTTGTTGGAGGTTTCGTCTTTAGTTTATTTGGAAGTACCGGTATGACTGGATTTAACATATACAGCCTTCTCGTTGCGACGATAGGAGCGGTTGTTGTTATCTGGATCACCAAGGCAATCACCTCAAATCAATAGTTTGAGGATACTATTATTACTCTAACAATTCGTGTATGGACAACTCAGGAACAAATACGATTATACTCGTAGTTATAT
>CAZCWH010000049.1:0-6166 GCA_964502345.1 uncultured Candidatus Saccharibacteria bacterium
GGGTGTATCGAGGCGACCGAAGAGTTCCATCAAACAGTATTTCATGTCATGGTCTTCAGGGACTACCAGGAGTGTGTTGCTCATGCCCGTGTGCTGTGGGAGACTAATCACTGAGAGGAGAAAAGGGCCGAGCGCGTAGCGCTCGGCCTCTTTGATTTGCTATACTGTCCCGTAATGTCAGAATCACACGCAACGAAGGCACGGAAATTTCCAGAAGGATTTTATTGGGGTGCAGCCACTGCTTCGTATCAAGTCGAGGGCGGTATTACAAACACTGATTGGGCACAGGCAGCAACTCAAGGCAGAGTCCCGGAAGCAGGAAGGGCGTGTGATCACTATCACCGCTATGAAGAGGATTTTGATATTGCTCGTGAGCTAGGACATAATGCACACCGTTTTTCTATTGAATGGGCACGCATTGAGCCTGAAGAAGGGAAGTTTAATGAAGCTGAAATTGAGCACTACCGAAAAGTGCTCATGGCACTTCGCGCACGAGGAATAAAACCGTACATTACACTCTGGCATTTCACGCTACCGTTATGGTTTTCAGAACGGAGAGGATTCGAGCGCCATAACTCACCAGAACTATTTGCACGATATTGTGCATATGTCGTCTCAAAACTCTCGGATCTCTGTAGTGATTTCTCAACAATGAACGAACCAAATGTATATGGCTCAAATGGATGGTTACGGGGTAGTTGGCCACCATTTAAACGTTTTTCACTCACTGATCTCATTTCAATTACAAACTCTGGGAGAACATATGAGTCAAAAGCAGAAAAAGGTTTAACGCCTTTCTTCTTGTATGCACGTGTAATGAAGCACCTTGTTCGAGCACACAACAGAGCATACGAAGAAATCAAAAAAGTGGCACCACACACCGACGTGAGTGTGGTAAAACACGTTATACTTTTTGATGCAAACTGGAACCCAGTCAATAAAATCGTTGCGTTCTTTGCCAATTATTTCTGGACGTACCGTTTCATGAATCGAGTGCATAAGAGGTGTGATTCCATCGGCCTTAACTATTATTTCTACAAAAAATTTGGGGATACTGCACAGTATGAGAAAAATGACATGGATTGGAACAACTATCCTGAGGGTGTCGAAGAGGCACTCATGATGCTTGCGCGCTATAAAAAACCCCTGTATGTCTCAGAGTCGGGGCTCGCTGATTATCGCGACATACAACGTGCAGCGTATATCACAAAACAAGTACAGGCGACGTGGCGAGCACTTGAGCGTGGCGCTGATGTGCAGGGACACATGTATTGGTCACTGCTTGATAACTATGAGTGGGCACTCGGGTATGAAAAACGCTTTGGACTGGTAGAAATTAATTACGAGACACTCGAGAGGAAGATACGCCCATCTGCATACATATACAAAGAAATTTGTATGGCGAATGCTGTAGAATAGTAAGGAAGTCTCATATGTATCACACATTGTGAATTGGATTTTTTTAGCGGTTGCCGCACAAATTTTAAACGCCGTAGTGGCGCTTATTGATAAGCACATTGTTTCGGATGAGAAGACATATCCAAAGCCATTTGTGTACGCATTTTATACGTGCCTCATCTCTGGGGCATGGGTTATCGTGTATGTCATTAGTCTACTTCCACTCCCATTCGGGGGTCTCCACATTCCATCATTTGAAAATGTCATAAAGCCATCGCTCGAGGTCGTTGCACTTTCATTTCTTGCGGCGTACACATTCTTTACTGCTCTCGTTGCCATGTTTAGTGCACTTAAGGATCATGATGCCTCAGATGTTATCCCGGTGATTGGAGCAGTTTCTGCTCTGGGTTCATTTGGATTTGGGTACTTCTTCTTCCAAACAACACTCAGTCAGAATTTCATTCTGGGTATTGCACTCCTCTCGATTGGAACCTTCCTAGTTTCGCGTCTCCGGTTTCCATTCACGACTGCAATGGTTGCTCTCTACTCAGGTCTCTTTTTTGCACTCCATTACATCACGATTAAAGGATTGTTTGAGTTGACATCATTTGATAATGGATTTTTCTGGTCTCGAATTGCTTTTGTCTTTTTCGCGGCTACACTGCTCATGATTCCGAACTACTTTGAACGCGTACGAGAACAGACAAAATCAACAGGGAAGTCAGCGCGCTATCTTATTCTTGGGAATAAAATGCTTGCAGGTATTTCCGCGATACTCATCCTCAAAGCCACTGACTTGGGGGAAGTTGCGGTCGTTCAGGCACTTGGAGGTCTTCAGTTCGTTTTCATTCTCATATTCGGCATACTCTTCAGTTTTATTCGACCGCCAAAAATTCCAGTCGTGGAGCGATACAAGGGTAATGTTATTCTCCAAAAAGCGATATTTGTTGCTGTTATTACAATAGGTTTCCTTGTATTATTTAGGTAATGCGCGCGCGTCTTAAAAAGATACTCATCTGGATTTTTGCCAGTATTTTGGTTGTATGTTTCATTCTCTTCATGCTCTCTCGGAAACCAGTACCAGAATCCATTACATACGGTATTTCGTTCAATGCACCATACGCGAGCGAGCTTGAACTTGATACCAAAGAAGTTTTTGATGCATTCATTGATGATCTTGGTGCTCGTCACTTTCGTCTTGCAGCACACTGGACTCTCATTGAACCGAGGAAGGATGTGTATGATTTCTCTTGGCTTGATTACCAAGTTGAACGTGTCGAAGAAGTTGGTGGAGATGTTGTCTTTGGCGTAGGAAGAAGGCTCCCACGTTGGCCGGAGTGTCATATCCCTCCTTGGGCAGGGGAGCTGACATGGGAAGAACAGAAAGCAGAGATTAGAGAGTACATCAAGGCGGTCGTGGAGCGATATAAGGAGAGTCCAGCGATATTATATTGGCAGGTTGAAAATGAGCCATATCTTGGTGTCTTCGCGTTTGAGCACTGCGGTGAACTGGATGAAGAATTTCTTGAAGAAGAAATTGCATTGGTGCGCAGTATTGATCCTACGCGACAGATTTTAGTGACCGATAGTGGGAATCTTGGCACATGGAGTGGTGCGTATTCGCACGGAGATGTGTTTGGAACGAGCGTGTACGTATATTTTTGGAATCCTGACCTTGGTCAGTTTAAGACCATCTTGCCCCCAGCGTATTATCGTCTCAAGGAAAATATCATGAAGCTCATCCACGGAAGCAAGGACACGATGCTCATTGAGCTCGCGCTTGAGCCGTGGCTACTCGATCCTGTTGTAGACGTTCCTATTGATGTGCAGTACTCGCGCATGGATGTGGAAAAATTTGATTCTATACTCGAATATGCGCGTGAAACAAGGTATAGTCGTCAGTACCTCTGGGGTGGTGAGTGGTGGTACTGGCTTATGTTGCAGGGGAACGACGAAATGTGGGAGAAAGGAAAAATTTTATTTAGGCAGTAACGAGATACGCTATGGATTACCTTATTAAGAATGTTGGAGGGGTCGTGCGAACGGTCGAATCAAGCATTCGACCGATACAACACTCTGCATTCCGTCGCTTTCCAATACTTTTTGGTTTTCTTGCAACCTTCGGCGTTGCGGCGACATTTTTTGGTATGGAGAGAATTATTGCTGAAACACCGTGGTTGAGTGAACGTCCTTGGCTCATTCTGGGAGTTGGCCTCCTTATGCTCACACTCACCGGGAGACTCCACAAGAAGCTCGATTAAGGGTCTTTTTAGGCTGGAAACATTGGTATGATAAAGCAAAGAGTACAGACTATATGAAATTTATTCGATTTGTTCTCCCATTTCTTTTTGTGCGCAATTGGGTTAATGGCTCATGGGAGTTTTCGCGTCCACGCTTCATTCTTTTCTGCGCATTCCTGACACTCTGTGTCGCCGCCCTATCGATTGCGTACGTGCTCCAAGCACCAGTTGTCGTACACATGAATCAATCATGAGGAGTATCAAGATATATCTAGGTGTTGTTACGGTTCTTCTCCTCGGTGCACTCGGTTTTGGTGTATATGTTTGGTACATGGTACAAAAGCTACAGAATCCAAGTGCGCTTGCTCCAACTGAAGTCACTGATGTATCTCAAAAAACAGAAGTAGAATAAGAGTAATCATACAAAGGCCGAGCTAGAAAAATACCGTGAAACGTATATACTAGGTCCTATATGAACTATAAAATTGTTACCGGTAGTTTCCTCGTATTTCTCTTATTTCCGCTCACGATATTCGCGGGGCCTATTATTCGAAGCGGGGACTCAGTTTCTGTAGGAACCGACCAAGTGCTTGACGGTGACTTTTATGGTCTCGGAGGAGATATTTCTCTATCCGGCGAAGCGAAACACGATGTAAACATTGCGGGAGGTACCGTGACTGTAAATGGTCCAGTAAGTGGTGACCTTGTAGTGCTCGGAGGTTCAGTGCAAATTCATGCGCCAGTCACTGATGATGTGCGTATTGTGGGAGGTGAGGTTGTGCTTGCTTCTACAGTAGGAGGTGATGTTGTAGTACTTGGGGGAGTTCTCAAAATACTGCCAACTGCCGAAATTACGGGAGACGTACTCTATATTGGAGGTCAGCTTGATGTGAGTGGACCGGTACGAGGATCAGTGATTGGACGAAGTGAGACAGTCCGCATTGATGCGCCTGTTGGTAAAGATGTGAAAGTGACTGCGGTTCAGAAACTTTCACTTGGTGATCGGGCAGATATTGAGGGAGAGGTGCTCTATAAGAGCACTATTGATATTGTTCGTGCACAAAAATCAGTCGTGGTGGGAAGTGTCCGGAAAGATGGCATGCTCACACAAACTGAATATGACCCATTCACGCTCATGCTCCCGTTTTTGACTGTGCTGTTTGTTGCGCTGACTGTCTTCATGCTCTTTAGGGTCAAATTGCAGAGACTCACGAGCAGTGTAGCAACGTCGTATGGTGTACTTGGACTCATTGGGCTCGGGGTGCTCCTCGTTGTTCCAGTTGTCTCAATCGTTCTCATGATAAGTGTCATTGGTGCCATACTCGGCATCATGCTCCTCTTGCTCTATTTCCTCGGTATTATTGGGGCATGGATGGTGAGTGGAGCAGTTATCGGGACGCTCTTACTAAAACCTCTTACGCACAGTAGTGAGGTTACGTTCCTTACGACGCTTGTTGGGACACTCTGTTTCACTCTTGTGGTATTCATACCGTATATTGGTCCACTCCTCATGATTGCAGGCTTTGTTGTTGTACTCGGAGGGATTAGTCGAGAAGTGTATCGCTCAGTTCGTTAGATTTCTATCCACATCCACCCCGATGAAGTCTTAATAAGTGCTATAATTACTATAGGTTAGCTTATTAGTTAAGCGGTTAAAAATATATGCACAATAAAGGATTACACATGGTAGCTTTCATCCTCCTCGTTGTTGGAGGACTTAACTGGCTACTGTATGCCTTTGGGTATAATCTAGTCTCAATGATTCTTGGTGGAATGCCAATGGTTGAGCGGGTTGTATATATTCTTGTCGGCCTCTCGGCACTGTATGAGGTTCTTACACACAAAGGGCGATGCAAAGATTGTGTCGCAGGTGCGTAACGTACCATTTGTATCAAGTAACAAAGCAACCGCTAGCACAGCTAGCGGTTGCTTTGTTAGAATACACTCCGTGTCACCAGCAAAACGAAAAATAAGAGCCACTCGTGTAAAGCGCATGAACAGTATTCTTCGTGAGCTGTATCCTAGTCCTAAAATAGCACTCAATTATTCAAATGATTGGGAGTTACTTGTTGCAGTACAGCTCTCTGCACAATGTACCGATGTGCGTGTTAATAAGGTGACGGAAAAACTTTTCAAGAAATATCCCACCACGCAATCATATCGAGACGCATCGCAGAGGGAGATGGAGCAGGCAGTATTTCAGTGTGGGTTCTATCGCAATAAGGCAAAAAATATCAGAAACGCTGCCCATATGATACTCACAGAATATAAGGGGACTGTGCCAAAGACGATGAAGGAACTACTTTTGATTCCGGGTGTTGCACGAAAGACAGCGAATGTCATACTCTCAAATCTGTACCAGATTCATGAAGGAATCGCAGTTGATACGCATGTACGCCGATTTGCCATACGGTTTGATCTTACTGATTATACTGATCCGGTACGTATTGAACGTGACCTCATGTCCATTATGCCGCAGGAGGAGTGGTGGGGCTTTAATCATCGATTGGTCCACTATGGCCGTGATT
>CAZCWH010000050.1:0-6117 GCA_964502345.1 uncultured Candidatus Saccharibacteria bacterium
CACCTTTGATGCGGCGTACCCCTTGTGATGATGCTTCCTCTTTCACTATTTTGAAGTGACCGCGTATTACTCCTGTATTTTCAACATGCGGACCACCACAGAGCTCACGCGAGTACACAACTCCGGTATCGTTCGATATAGTATAGACTTTTACTTCATCAGGGTACCGTTCCCAAAAGCTTCCTTCAATTGAAGGGTCTTTTTGTGCTTCCTCTTTCGATATGATCTGGGTCGTGACGTGTGCACCAGCTTGAATTGCATCATTAACAAACCCCTCAACCTTTCTTAGTGTTGCATCATCGACTTTTGCTCCATGCGTAAAATCAAATCGTAAGCGTTCAGCAGTTATATTTGAGCCAGCCTGATGCACGTGTTCACCGAGTTCTTTTCGTAGTGCTGCAAGTAGTAAGTGAGTCGCTGTGTGATATGCAACAACTTTTTCTGAATGATCAGCGAGACCGCCTTTGAACTTTTGTTCGGCTCCCTTTCGTGAAAGCTCGCGGTGCTCACTCATAAGAACATTGAATTGCTTTGTATCAACGGTCATTCCACGCTCATGAGCAATCTCCTCAGTGAGCTCAATGGGGAAACCATATGTTGTAAAAAGTTCAAAGGCATTTTTACCACTGATGTGCTTTTCTCCGTGTATCTGTGATTTCTGCTGTATGTATCTGGTTCGCCCATGTACATTGATTGGAATAGTAAAAGTATCATCCTTAGTTTCACTTGAAGGAACCTCAAGTTTGAGAGAGATTTTATTAAACTGCTTTAGGCCCTCGACAAGCGTCTTTCGGAACTGCATCTCTTCTTCATTTATTGCATGGACTATTACCTCATGTTTTGCACTGAGGTTAGTGTAGTGATTCTGGTATGTAGCAATCACACTTTCAGCCAGATCCTTAAGTCGTCCATGTGGAAGATTAAGCGTGTCAGCATACCGAACCGCTCTTCGAAGGAGACGCCTCACAAAATAACCTTGCTCGGTATTAGATGGAAGCACGTCATCTCCAATCATAAAGACAGCACCACGGATATGGTCTGAAACGACACGGAATGCATACTTGTTATCATCATACTTTTTACCTGAGAGCTCTTCGAGCTTTATGATGACGCTAAAGAGAACATCGACTTTAAAAATATCAGGATCATTATTTTGTGCGCCCAAAATGCGCTCTAAACCACCACCAAAATCAACATTTTGCTTTGGAAGTTTTTCAAAACCATTTTCAGTTTTGACGTACTCCATAAAAACAGAGTTACCAATCTCAAGATAGCGTCCACAGTCACAGTTTGGGTGGCAGTGTTCACCGAATTTTGTGTCGTGCTCAGTGCCAAAGTCATAAAAAACTTCACTATCAGGTCCACCTATCTCACCGATTGGCATCTTCTGTGGTCTACCTGCCCTACTCCACCAGTTCTTACCTGCATCGTAAAAGAAAATACGTTCGCCACTTTTAATACCCCGTTTCCCTCCATCCTCTTCAGAACCAATGTGCGCTGACGTCGCCTCAATACCCTTCTCTTTAAAAAGTGCTTGCCAAATTTGAACTGAATCAGTGTCTTTTGGAAGATTATTTGTTTCGTCTCCAGAGAAAACGGTTACATATATGCGGTTTGGATCAAGTCCAATCTCGTCAACAAGAAATGTGAAGAACATTCGCAGTTGCTCGTTTTTAAAATAGTCTCCAAGTGACCAGTTACCAAGCATTTCAAAAAAAGTTGTGTGACGATTGTCGCCGACTTCTTCAATATCCTCTGCACGAAAGCATTTTTGAGAATTAACCAAACGTGTACCCATAGGGTGAGTCTCACCCATAAGGTATGGGACTAGGGGTTGCATCCCGCTCCCCGTAAAGAGTGTGGTCGGGTCATTTTGAGGGACTAGCGCTGACGATGGAATAACCACGTGACCGTTTTTCGCCATAAAATCTAGATATCGCTGTCGAATTTCATTTCCAGTCATGATTGTTTCTATGAGGTGACACTATACTAGAAAACTGTTCTAGTTTCTAGTTAGTCTTGAAAAGCTGCTTGAAGGAGCGCACTACATTCTGCACCAATACAGTCGAAGAATTCAGTTGAGCTCTGATAGAACAATACTTCAAGAATGAAGCCTAAAACGATAAAACCAAGACCGATAATGGTCACCACGTGCTCACGTTTAATTGCATTGAGGACAACATTGTCTATGCGATGTTCTCTAAAAATCCAGATATGTACACGCAAGACCGCAATTCCGAGGATAAGCTTACCGATTGTTCCGAGTGTGATCCCCCATAGCAAAAGATTCATATAGGCAAATAATGACATAAAAAGCAGTGATATGAAACTGCTTTCTACACAACTGGTATTCGACTATAAAAGCTTTTCAAATGCATCAACTGATGCTTCAAGAGATTTGAGGCTCTGTAGGAATGTGGACGTCTTTGTTGCATCAATACCAATACGCTTAAATATATTCTCGACAGTATCACTACTCCCGAGTGAGAGAAACGTGTCTATATTTTTTACGTACGCGTGATCAGCGTTTAATTTCTCGGCCATGATGCTACTCATTAAGTGCCCATATGCATAGGTATATACATAAAATGCATGCCTAAAGTGTGAAATGTACACAAATGAATACCCATCTCGAGGGGTTACTTCTACTGCTGGGCCGAGGTATGCCTTGAGGTGCGTGACAAGCAATTGAGCGAGCTCTTCTTTTGTCGCAGCACCCTGCTCACGTATGAGTGTGTGCATATCAAATTCAAAATTGTAGAAAGCAATTTGACGCTGCACGGTACTTATGTCGCGAGTAATCCTATCGTGAAGAAGTGTTCTCTTTTGTTCTGGGGTCGCTTGCTTAATAACACTATTGAATACAATGCTCTCAAAAAGAGTACTCGCTGTCTCTGCAGTAGTTATTGAACTATGTTCATAGAGTGGACTCTGGCACTTAGAACGCTCCGCATGTACTGCATGGCCCATTTCATGAGCAAGTGTCGTAAGAGAATCATAATCATCAGTATGATTGAGCATCACGAATGTCGGCACATTAATGTCTGCTGCCATAAAGGCACCACCGCGTTTCCCACGCTTCGGATATGCATCAATTGTTCCATTTTCAATCTGCGCATCAAAAAATGCGCCGTATGCCGGATGCGTGCTGTGAAATACGTCACGGCATATCTCGACTGCTTCTTTGAATGTGATGTCGAGTCGAGTACCAATAGGGTCATACTTTTGTACGTATGGCAGTGACGCAACTTTGTGGAACCGGGCCTTGAGTGCGTAAAAGCGTTTACTTAACTTAAATCCGTGCGTACGGATGGCCTCTACGAGGGCTTCAACACTTTTTTCATTGTTTTCGTAACTCTGAACTGTTTGAGAGTAAGGCTTCTTGTATCCTCGAAGCTCATCAGAGATTTTTTTATTGGTCACAATCGCGTTGAATTCGTTCTCAGCAACTTCAGATATTTGCTCGAGCTCATTCAGTATAAGGTTCCAGAGCATCCCCTTTCGTTTTGGGGTAACCGTGTTAATGAGCTCAATCGCCTCCGGGAGTGCTACCCGGCGCTTATCAAACGTGATTTCTCTATTGCTTAAGATTTTTTCTGTGCCAGCTACCCACATCCCTGCTGATGGTCCAGACTTTAGATTTAAAATACGTTCCTCTGCCTCTGAGAGCGTATGTTTGGCATCAAGAAACGTATATTCTAGAAAATAGTGGAAATGTGACAGGATTGGATCTGTGACATATTGCTTCTGTTTTGGGAGGGGTATCTTAGTAAGTGCAATATCAAAAAAGAGTACATCGTTTCCAGCACGAACGAGTCGGTTCTCGATAAGGTTAAGACGCTTTTCTGCAACTGAATCTTTTGCATTGAGTGTATGTCTGAATTCAAAATAGCGAACAGCTCGTCTACCCTCTGGGTACGTAAGAAGCAGCTCATACTCCTTGAGTGCTTTAGCTAGAGATTGAGCATCGGCTGTAAAGTCAATTTTTCTATATTTCTGAGCAAATCTTTTGAATTTCTGTTCTATGCTTAGAACATCCTTTTCAATTTGAGGATCACTTTCAGATTTGTAGTAATGCTTTTTGAGATCCCAATCCTTTACAATTTTTTTTAGTCTAGGAAGTTTTACGGTGGGAGTATAGCTGATTTTATTCAGTGCTTTTTTGGACATGTTCAATGAAATTCTTATACTCAGTAAATACGTGGTTGAACTCTGCGAGAATCTCATTCTCAAGTTTACGATTTAGCACATTACTTATTTCTTGGTACGTAATCAAGCGATCTTCAAGTGAGCCTCCAAAATCTGCAATAAATTGCGAGTGGTTATCGTAGTATTCCTCAACAACACATCGCATGTTATGAATTTTATCTGCAGCTGCAACAATGAGTGACCCTTTAGGAGCCTTGCTCAGTTGCTTGAGGTATAGCTTCTTATTTTCCTTCCATGACCTAGTCTGACCCTCTGGTGTATGCGGTTCTGTAACTCCAAGTACGATTTCCATAACGTTCCCTCCAAAATCATCTTGGAGCTCTTCTTGCGTATAGTCCGTATCCTCAATCGTGTCATGAAGCAGTGCTGCAATAATGGTATCTTCATCATTCGTGTAGTCAGCAACAATAAACGCAACCGCATACAAATGTGTAACGTATGGGAGGGGCGTCTGTCCTCTCCGGACCTGTCCTTTGTGAAGGACAGCTGCAGCACGGATAGCTTGTTCAATTCGGTACGAATAGCTCATGATGAATACCTAAAAATGATTACGCAGCTTTCCTTAGATTTTCAGTATCGATCTCACGCATCAGTTCAAGTTTTTCGGCACCTTTCCTTGTGACTTCAGCAGTTAGAGTTGCCTTTTCCTTCGCTATATCTGATTGTTCTTCGGTTGCTTTATGTAATTGCTCCTCAGCAGATTGAATTTCCTGATTAATAGCATCACGCTTGCGCTTCAATTCAGTTACTACGCCGCTTGCTTTAACTATTGCTAGTTTAGCTCGTTGTTCTTCCCTCTCAAGATCGTGAAGCTTAGGTGCAAGTTTTAGAATTTCTCTTTCTACTTCTTTTAATTTTGACTCAAAATTTGACATACGTAAGTTATTTCTGATTCATTTCACTTTGTAAAAGTCTGGCTTTCGTCTCACTACCCCCTCGATTATACCCGCCCATTGTACCATCACTCCGTATGACGCGGTGACAAGGTATTTTCGGGTCATAATTGGCAGACATAATACGTGCAACTGCACGAGCTGCTTTTGGGTTTCCTGCGAGGGTCGCCACAGATTTATAAGTCAATGTCTTCCCTTTTGGTATGTTGCGAACGACGGATTTAACCGCCTCAGAAAATGTTGTGGCTAATTTACTTTTTGCCATTATGTATTGCTTGTAGCTTTTTTCCGCATGCCTCTCGATACGGGCAGAATTCACATGATTCTCCACTCTTTGGGAATGTGTCACTCTCGAGGCATTCTTTGATTGCAATGAGCGTTGGCTGAATCCAATCAGTCTCGCCTTCACACGGTACAAGTGTTGTCTCAAATGTAAGGGTATTATTGAATGCTGCTACGTCTGCATTCCCATTTGCATACACAAAATATCCAGTCTTTGAAACAGAAAAACCATTTTGAGCAAGAAGCCACTGGTACACACCAATTTGTCGTCTGTATTGCGCCTCCCATGAAGAATCACTCAGTGTGACAATCTGCTCAGCTTTTGAGGTCGCTTTGTAGTCTACAACGATAAGAGAACCGTCTTTTCCTTCCCAGATATCATCTACAGCACCTGAAACGAGTAGCCCAGTTTTCTTGTGTGTATGGGTAAGACCTTGGAATGCATCACGCCATATATCAAGTTCCTCATGAGCAAAAGGAATTGCATCTATTTTGTACTCGAGCATTATAGGATGCTTTGTTTTATCCTTACGGTGCGCATCAAATTCTTTCTTAAAAAGAGTGTCTACAGCAATATTAAGATTAAATGACGGCATACTTGGACGCTTAGTGCCAAGCTTGTTATCAAGATAAAAACATTTTGGGCATTCTACAAAAAGGTCAATTTTTGAACGGGAAAGTTTCCATTTTGCTCCACCATAGTTCCACTCTGCCTTGCGAGTTGGATTATACT
>CAZCWH010000051.1:0-4000 GCA_964502345.1 uncultured Candidatus Saccharibacteria bacterium
ACCCCCGACCTTCTCAGTGTAAATGAGCTGCTCTACCAACTGAGCTAATCGCCCGTATTTGTGCAAGCCCTATAGTACCGTTTTTTCAGATTATTACAAATTCGAAGTAAACTGCTTCAATGTTTTCTGAAATTTACTGTGTAGTAACTGGCAAGGTGCAAGGTGTGGGCTATCGCGATTTTGTAGAGAAAATTGCCCGTGAGTACGGACTTACAGGCTGGATAAAGAACAGAGAAGATGGGGCGGTCGAAATAGTGCTCCAAGGTATTCCCGATGATTTGAAATCTGCCACTGAAGATCTGCAGGCAGGCTCAGTACTTTCTCGTGTCGATAGTATCGCTGTTGATTGGAGAACACCCAAGGAACAATTTGATGAATTTAAGGTGGTCAGCTTCTAATAGTCTCCATGTTGCAAACTTTGCAGTAGTTCAGTAGTTTTACATATCTATGAATGAAAATCAGGAATTGCCCACGTGTGTAGGGTTTATCATGGATGGAAATAGGCGATGGGCGCACGCGCACGGACTTACTGCCCTTGAGGGTCACCGTAAGGGATATGAGGCACTCAAGCACATCATTGATGTCGTCCACGATTCTGGAATCAAGCACATGGTTTGCTATGCGTTTTCCACTGAGAATTGGAATCGAAATGAAATAGAAGTCAGAGGATTGATGGAGCTTTTTAAATATGCGCTCAGCACTATTGGGGAGACCTACCAAAATTCAGGAAAGAATATTTCTATACGTTTTATTGGTGAACGTGCACGGTTTGATAGTTCGCTCCAAGAAAGTATGGCGGAGATAGAAAATAAGTCACCAACTAATAGTGGACTCACGGTGTGGGTAGCACTCTCCTATGGGGGACGAGCCGAGATTCTTGAGGCAGTGAATCGAGCGGTGGAAAAGGGTGATGCAGTAACCGAAGAATCATTCGAAAAGCTACTTTGGACGAGTGGTATGCCGGACCCGGACCTCATTATTCGTACGAGTGGTGAGGAACGTCTATCGAATTTTCTGTTGTGGCAATCTGCATACAGTGAACTCTTTTTTACCGAGACCTTGTGGCCAGACTTTGGAGAACGTGAATTTCAGAGTATCCTAGACGAATATGGAAAAAGACAGCGAAGGAACGGCAAGTAATACAGATACCGAGATAACTATCCTCTACGAGGACGACGTCACACTCGTTATTAATAAACCTTCAGGAATGATGGTTCATAATGATGGACGGAGTACGGAGAAAACTGTCGTCGACTGGTTTTTGGCGCGCGTACCAACTGCGCGTGGGGTTGGTGAAGGTGGATTTGCACAGGATGGGACACCTCTTGAGCGCTCAGGTGTAGTGCATCGCCTTGATCGCGATACCTCGGGTCTCCTTGTTCTTGCTAAGACACAAGAATCATTTCTGCATCTCAAACACCAATTCCACGAGCATCTCATCAAGAAGGAGTACAGGGCATTCGTGTACGGAACCATGAAAGAAAAGTGGGGGACTGTCGATCGTAAAATCGGCAGAAGTACCAAGGACTTTCGTCTTCGTTCTGCCCAGCGTGGTGCGCGGGGTACGCTTCGAGAGGCAGTAACGGATTGGGAGCTCATCGGACAGAGTGATACACATGCGTATCTCAGGCTTTTGCCAAAAACAGGGCGTACACACCAAATTCGTGTCCATATGAAGGCGATTGGGAAGCCAATTGTGCAGGATATGCTCTATGCACCTGAGGAGTTGCTTCAAGGAGACAATCTTGGGTTTACCCGACTTGCACTTCACGCATATGCACTCAAAATAGTACTCCCTGATGGGGTAGAACACTCATTTATAGCCCCGTACCCAAACGATTTTGAGGTGGCGAGTACCTCTATTGCGAGGCAGTAATTCCTGTGTTAGAGTACAGCACACTTTTCTGAGCTAGTTTGTGGGATTATTCTAAGTGGCTCGTTAGTTTTAATATCGTATGAATACAGAACTCGCAGGAGTAACTATTTCTCCAGTTAATATGGAGGATCGCAAGAACCTTGGTGTCAAGGCGGGTGACACTGTGCGTGTTCACCAGAAGATTCAGGACAAGGACAAGACACGTCTTCAAGTTTTTGAGGGCCTCGTTCTTGGACGAAAGCACGGTAACGAGCCAGGAGCTACCTTTACGGTACGTAAGGTGGTTGATGGTATTGGCGTTGAGAAGATTTTCCCACTCTACTCACCACTCATTGATAAGATTGAAATTGTTCGTCGCAGTAAGGTACGTCGCGCAAAGCTCTACTACATTCGCGAAAAGGTAGCGCGTGAGATTAAGCGACAAATGCGTCGTATGCGCCTCATGAGTCTCTCATCAGAATCTGACATTGAGACACAGGCACGTGCGCTTGAGGAAACAAAGGCAGAGGAGGCACGAATCGCTGCAGAAGCTGAGGCTAAGATAGCGAGTGAAGCAGCTGCAAAGGCTGAAGCTGAGGCAAAGGTTGTTGAGGAGACACCAGCCACTGAAGTAGCAGATGAACCAGTTACTGAAGCGACCACTGAGGCTGAAGCGACCGAAACAGAAGTTCAAAAATAAATTTTCCGAAAAAGCGCGTCCTACTGGACGCGCTTTTTCTAGACACAGATTTGCAAAAGCCTTAAAAATCCTTAGAATGAGGGGCACTCATAAGAAGGTGAGGCATGCCCAGGTGGTGAAATTGGTATACACGTATGCTTGAGGTGCATATGCCGCAAGGTGTGGAGGTTCAAGTCCTCTCCTGGGCACCAAAAGAAAAAGACCGAATATCCATTCGGTCTTTTTCTTTTGGTCTAGAGGACTTGAAAAGGTTGTTGATAATTTGAGGTTACGAAAATTATCATACAACCTGAACAGGTCCTGTAAGGACCAAGACTCCTCTCCGTTTTAATTCTGTAAGCTTCAAGTCCTCCTTGTGCCCAGGAGAGGACTTGAAGAGGTTGAGTATATCGCACGGAGCGAAGCGAGTACGATACGAAACCTGTACCGCTCCCGTAGGGAGAAAGTCCCAGGACTTGAAAGTTCCCAGCACTCCTCTAGACGGCCATGAATCATCTGCTATAGTCATAGCCAGTTTTGTTCCGAAAGGGAAGATATGAGCCATCCTGGTTTTGATTTTTACGTGAAGTGCGTCTACATCCTGGGAATAGCTTTTGCAACATGGCGAACGCTCCATGCGTACAAAATGGAGCAAACGATGCTTCGAGCCAAGGATGCCTTCCTCGAGTGGCGCATGCGCAATCCCGGTGTGTACGTGGGGCTTTCTGACACTGGGTGTCGACTCCTTACCGAACTCATCGTGTCGTACGATCGGTTTGTCGACGCCCACTCGTTCTGGTCGAATGAATCGTATCGGGAATACTACGAGGCCCTCTTCGGAGACGTCCCGCCGGACGCACCCAAAGACATGCCGTTTCAGAAGGGCGCCCACAAAACGGGCGCTCTTTTCTTTTTTCTAGTATATTTATTTTCATATGCAACAACTAAAAATACGCTGTCGGGGAATTATTCTGCATGAAGGGCGAATGCTCGTCGTGAAGAACTCACATGGAGGTACATTTTATGCACCTCCAGGAGGACACCTTGATTTTGGAGAGGACCCACAAGAGTGTATCCGACGTGAACTTGTTGAAGAACTCGGTGTTGAACCAAAAGTTGGGAAACTGCTGTTTGTGAACTCATTTATACAAGATGAAGAAAAGCAGTCCATTGAATTCTTTTTTGAAATTGAAAATGGTGCTGATTATCTCGAGCATGAAAAGAATGAGCGCTCGCACGCATTTGAACTTGCAGAAGTTATTTGGGCTGAGTCAACAGACGATATTCAAATTCTTCCAGAGGCTATCGGTCATGCATTTAAAAATGAAACTCTTCTTGTTGGGGAAGTGAGGTTCATTAAAGACTAATGTCTCGACAATTGAGTGCAAAACAGCTATAAATATGCGACCCACACATGGCGGCTATGGTGTAACGGTTAACACTGGAGCTTGTGGAGCTCTCAATCA
>CAZCWH010000051.1:4100-5869 GCA_964502345.1 uncultured Candidatus Saccharibacteria bacterium
CACATGGCGGCTATGGTGTAACGGTTAACACTGGAGCTTGTGGAGCTCTCAATCAGGGTTCGATTCCCTGTAGCCGCCCAGACATGAGATGCCCCGAAAGGGGCTTTTCTCATGTCTGGTCGGCTAAGCAAGCGGAGCTTGCGTCAGGGAATCGAACGACGGAGCCGGGGTTCCCTTTTAGGGCCGGCGAGTCCGGGGAGGAAGTTCTTAGCGAGCTTGCGAGCTTAGAAACTTGACCCCGATTCCCTGTAGCTGTCCTCTGTAGAAATTCTCCAAATTACCTTCATGCAAGACCGTATTCAGTTTGTGTCGAAAGATTGACACAATTTTATTATATATGTATAATATTTTTAGTTTTGAATCTTGAAATTGCCAGATTCACTACAGCAGATAACAGCTTTTTAAAAAGGCTGCTGTCTGCTGTAGTGAACAATATCCTATAGTCCCGGCTTCGGGCAGAAGCATAGTTTATCGCCTTCCAGGCGATAAAGTGGAGATAGAAAATGGCAAAGTACAACGAGCTGACGGTTGGCCAGATGGAAGCGGCAATCAACATGATGGGCGGATGGGAAAAGTTTCAAAGCTTCCTCCGGGGAGAATTCAAGCTGAACCACGTCGCAGCAACGGTTAATGACGCGTACTCGAATGGGACCAACACTGTCGTTATTCCGGCCATCATGGAAATGTTCGTCGCAGCGGAGATGCTGGTGATCAGCACCAAGCCTAGTGCACGTGTGAAGATCAGCCACATTGGCGCCAACTTTACCGCCTGGTTCCTGAAGCGTCGTGGCAAGATCGAAGAACCAAACAGCGAACAGATTCTCCGTTATCACAACCTGTGGGTGGAGTCAGCGGATACTTTCATCATCAAGGGCCTTGGTGGCGAAATGAAAGCCGAAACCACTCTCTCCGAGATGTTCTCCCTCATGGAGAAGCAGAGGTACGGCGAAGCTGGTGTTCTCCTAAACAAAGCCGCCAATATGTTCTACATCCGGGACAGAGCTGGTGTGCTCCGGAGGATTCACATGTATTGGTGGAACAACGGTTGGGAGTTCGAAGCGTATCCCGTCGAGCCCGAACACGGGTTCGGGCTGAAGGCTGGACCGCGTTTTTTTTCTCGCAATTCTATTCTCGAACCCTTGGAAACGTCGGTTCCGGCGCAAGTCTGATTTTTTGTCCCATGGACTCTTTGACCCTCTGTCGCGCTTGCGGCTGGGGGTTATTTTTTATATCAATCAAGGAATGTACACTATTCCATGATTCATTTTCTCAAACACAGCTCTACGACGTCGCCCAGAATATAAAAAATCCCCTCGAGGGGGATTTTTTATGTGGCATACGCTAGTCCTTTATTTCCAAATCAAGGGCTCCTGTAACTGTCGTGGTTGTTAGACCAGAGCGTGCGACGATTGTAGCGATGAGTGCAGTCTTGGTGGTATAGATAGTCTCAAATTCATCGCGCTTATCGCCGTACTCTAGGCGAACTTCAGCCATTCCATCCTCAACGCGAACCTCAATTTTTACTTGCCCGTCAGAATCATCTGATGCATCGTCATTATCATCTGATGACGAATCATCTGAACTACTGTCGTCATCATTCGTGTCAGTATCATCAGTGCGACTTGATCTATCCTCAATCTCAAAATCAAGGACAGCTTCAACGCGAGCACGGTCAATATTGAAGCGTGCAACAATAGCGTCGATAACCTCGGTGCGAGTATCAGCAGTGGTTTCGAACGTGGTCTTTCGATCATTAATCTCCACCTTTA
>CAZCWH010000052.1:0-5679 GCA_964502345.1 uncultured Candidatus Saccharibacteria bacterium
AAGAGCTCACGCGCACGATGGATGAGCGTATGGGCGAAAGTAATAAGGCGATGGTGGAGGGTGTGCATCGCCAGTCGAGAGAGAGTCGTGAACTCATTCAGGAAATAAATAGGGAAGTGAATGAACAGCTTCGGTACGTGGTGAAGGGGGTTACTGAGGTGCAGGAATCGTCAAAGCAGGTCTTCACGGTCGCAGAACAGCTCCAGAGCCTCGAGAAAGTATTGAAGCATCAGAAACAGCGAGGGAACTTGGGTGAGGCCTCTCTCCAACTTGCACTCGAGAGTATGCTACCTCCGTCTGCATACAAGCTTCAGTATCTCTTCCCAGGAGGAGACATGGTGGACGCGGTCATTATCACCAAGGACGGCATGATTCCCGTCGATGCAAAGTTCTCGCTCGATAACTACCGAAGACTTGTTGATGCGACCGATGATCAGCATCGCGAGGAGCTTGAAAAGGAATTTAAGAATGACCTCAAGAAGCGCATTGATGAAACAGCGAAGTACATAAAGCCAAATGACGGAACCTTGCCGTTTGCATTCATGTATATCCCTGCAGAAGCCATTTACTACGATCTCCTCATCAATGAAGTCGGAGCAGTGAAGGTTAACACTCGTTCACTCATTGATTACGCGTATAAGGATAGGAATGTCATCATCGTGTCTCCGACGACCTTTGCAGCGTACCTCCAGTCAGTACTCTATGGATTTCGTGCCTTCAAGGTAGAAGAATCTGCTAAGCAGATAGGGAAGCATGTGGAGAGTCTTTCACGGCACCTCAAAGCGTATGATGATTACTTCAAGAAAGTCGGTAACTCACTTGGCACGACCGTGAATCACTACAACACTGCGCAAAAAGAGCTTGGAAAGATAGATAAGGATGTCGCACGAATTACGGGAGATTCAATGGAAATAGAACAATTGGTGATCGAGAAGCCACAAACAAATGAATAACATCACGTGTGATCAAATACTACTTGCCTGCGATTTAGATCGAACTATTCTCCCTAATGGTAAAGAACCATGTTCAAAGCAAGCAGCGGGACACCTGCAGGCGTTTATTGATGAGCAGCGTGTAGTACTCGCGTACCTCTCAGGGCGGTCATTTGAATCATCGCTCGCCGCGATAGAAGAATACAATGTACCCAAGCCATCAGTTCTTGTCGCGAATGTGGGGACGACGATTTATAAAAAAAATATATGGGGTGAATACGTCAACGATGAATCTTGGGAAGAGACTTTTAATAAAGGCTGGAAAGGAATCTCACGAGAACAGATTGCGGATGTACTTCGAGGAGTATCATCACTCATGCCACAAGAAGACCATAATCAACAGCAGTTTAAGCAGAGCTACTATGTAGAGCGACCAGCTATAGCGGATACCGTCTCAGCAATGCATACGCACCTCAGTCCTCTTGGTATTGAATACACTATCAGTGTGCATGAAGATGAGCGCATAGGGTACCTCGATGTGATTCCTGCCACTGCCACAAAAGAGCACGCGCTCCGGTATCTCCAGGAGTCACTGTATCTTCACAAGGAGTGTGTGGTCTATGCGGGAGATGGAGGAAATGATCTACCTGCGCTTACAGCAGGCTTTAATGCCATTGTGGTTAAGAATGCAACGGCTGATTTCAAAAAAATAGTGAAAGCAAAAGCAAAAGAGCGTGACACACTCTCGCGCATATACTTTGCGAAAGGGAATTACCTAGCGATGAACGGAAATTACATTGCGGGTATTGTCGAAGGTCTGCATCACTTTGGGTACATTGAAGATTAACCTAGAGATTGGATATATTTTTACAATGAAAAAGACCCACACCGGCGTCTTTTCCGTTGTGGGTCAGGGGCCCTTTTGTTTCGTGCTGAATCTGACGATTTGCCCGTCCTTGCAATGGGCTTCGAAGTACGTCTCCTGCTGCCACTCGCCGGCACGGGGAGCTTTGAGGTACTTCATGCCCCCCGCAGGCGCACATTGCTTTTGCCCCTCGAGAGTGGCTTGGTCGCGAACATTTTGCTCGCGATCACAGCCAGTGAGGACCACAACTGCAGCCAAAAGAACCGGATAGACTTTCATGGACGTCTCTCCCTTGTGTCGTTGTGACAATTTAATCAGCAGATTTTATACCATAAAAACCCTGTTTTACAAGATACTAGCTTGATGGGCCAGAAAATCTTGCATATTTTGAGCTTTTCTTGTACAATCACCCCCACGTTATGAAAAAGAAGGAACCCACAACATTAAGCGCGGAATTCGCAGTCATCGAGACAGGCGGAAAGCAATATATGGTCTCTGTAGGAGATGTTGTAGAGGTTGAACTCCTTGAAGGTGAAATCAAGGAAGGAGACAAGGTTACCTTTGATAAAGTCCTCATGGTTGATAATGGATCAGACACCACAATCGGTGCACCATACATTGCTGGAGCGAAAGTACAGGGAGTCTACGAGGGTCTTAAGAAGGGAAAGAAGATCACTATCGTTCGCTACAAGGCAAAATCAAACCGCGACCGAAAGATTGGTCACCGACAGAAGTACGCTACGGTAAAGATTGAAGCACTCAAGTAATCAAAAGAAAAACCCGCGCCACAAGCGCGGGTTTTTTTATCGTCTATTTTCGATGGAGCTTTTAATGGTTTCTGGGTCGGCGTATTCAAGTTCAGAGCCAGTTGAGAGGCCACGACCAAGCTGGCTCACTTTGATTTGGTACTCAGCCACAAGGTCTTTGAGGATGGATTCGACGTAGCGTGCAGTATTCTCACCGTCTGGGTTTACCGAAAAGCCAAGAATAATTTCTTTAAGCCCTTTCTTGGCTCTATCCTCAACAATGTACTTGAGTGCGCCCCCACGGAGCTTCTTTGAGTCATCGGTATTGAGAAGTGGCACGGTGCCTCCTAGGACAAAATAGTATCCGTCATATGTTTTTGAACGCTCAATCGCATCGAGGTCTGGCTCACGTTCAACAACAGTCAGTTTAGAAAAATCACGTGCAGTGTCACTGCAGATAGGGCAGATAGTACTACCTCCGTTTGTGAAATACCTGAAGCACGAAGTGCACTCAGTTACCGTATTTTGAATATTTAAAATAAGTTCAGAAAGTTTCTGTACGCTCTCCTTATCCTCAGTGAGGAGGTGATACGCAAATCGCCGTGCTTGGCGCGAGCCAATCCCAGGAAAACGTTCGAAGTATTTAATGAGTGCTTCAAATGAGGACATGCAAATCTAATACTAGAAATCATCACCACTACTTCCGCCACTTGCATGATGTGTATCGATACTGAGGAAGCGGACGTGCTTTTCGTCAAAGTACAGTTCTGTGAGACCAACAGGACCGTTACGATGTTTTTCAATCATAATCTCTGCAATGTTTTTTCGGTCTGAGTCTTTATTGATTTTGTCTTCTCGATGAATGAACATCACGACGTCTGCGTCTTGTTCAATTGATCCTGAGTCTCGGAGATCGGAGAGACGAGGCTTTCCTCCACGCTGTTCCACTGCACGACTGAGCTGTGAGAGGGCAATGACTGGTACATCGAGCTCACGTGCAAGAATCTTCAGCGAACGTGAGATCTCGGTAATCTGTTGCACCATTGAATCACTTGATTTAGATGATGTTGGGCTCATGAGCTGGAGGTAGTCAACGATAAGGAGGTCAAGCCCATGCTCGTTCTTAAGTCGACGTGCTGAAGAACGCATCTTCAAGATGTTATTTCCTGGCTGATCATCAATATGGATAGGGGCCTCAGAGAGACGTCCCATTGCAGCCTGCACGGCCTCAAATTCATGATCGGTGGTGAGCTTTCCGGTGCGTAGCTTCCATGAGTCTACGCCAGCCTCTGCGGCGAGCATACGGTCGACGAGTTGTTGGTCACTCATCTCAAGTGAGAAGATACCCACTGATGCTTTAGCGAGTAGTGCTGCGTTACGTGCAATATCGAGTGCGAAGGTCGTCTTTCCCATACTCGGCCGAGCGGCAATGATGATGAGGTCAGACTTCTGAAGCCCTGCAAGAAGGTTATCAAGCCCTGCAAAGCCAGTTGGGATTCCACGATGAACATCGGTCGAAGAATTAAGTTTCTCAAATCTGTCCCATGCCTCTGTGAGTGAGCTTCCAATAGGGGTAAATTTCTGTGTTGTTGGAGCATTCGTTACTAAGTAGATTTTCTTTTCCGCCGAATCCATCGCTTCATCGATATTTTCTGGGTCTGAATAGCCAATTTCTGCAATTTCGTCGGCAGCATTAATGAGACCGCGAAGAATAGATTTATTTTGGACGAGCTCCGCGTAATAGAGTGCGTTTGACGCAGCAGGGACGGATTCAACGAGCTCAGTGATGTAGCTTGCGCCTCCGGTGCGCTCAAGAAGACTTCTGTCTTTTAGTTTTGAAGTGATTGAGAGGATATCAATTGGGTCACCCTTCATAAAGGTGTCCAGTATCGCTCTAAAAATTTCTCGATGCTTCTCGGCGTAGAAGGATTCTGGGTACACGGTCACTGAGACATCGTGCATTGATTCGGGTTTGAGAATAATGGCTCCGAGGAGTGCACGTTCAGCATCAAGATTTGGTGGTTGCGCACGCTAGAGACTACTCTTTGTAGGACTCGGTGATGTCGATTGCTCTCGTAGCTCTGCCATAGTAGAGAGATTGTAGCACGAATAGCAAAAGTGATTCCAAGCCCCTAAACTGAGGATAATTTTGAATAGAGTGGGGATAATCCCACTCTCTTGTCATTTGTTCAAGAACAAGTATTATCAGCAGGTATTGTTCATCGTGGGGAGGGTTTATGGAATTGATATTTGGTGGCACGATGCAGTGGTATCACTGGCTACTTGCCGTGCTGGTGGCTGGTAATGCGATCTGGGACACTTTCGGTCGTCATCCACTTAAGCGTCTATGGAAACAGGCGCCGCTTGTCCTCACGGTACTACTTTCTCTGCCGCTGTGGAGATTCATCATCAACTAGCTCGTCGCAGCAGGAGAGGGGCGTCTCGTCATGAGACGCCCTTTGCTATGGTGTCTTCGAGACTCGTGGGCCGTTGGGAGTATCTTCGAGAGAAGCCCTTGAAATTGATTGCTTCGCGGAGTCTGTCGGCTTCATCCCAGTTGCGCGCAATACGTGCTACCTCTCGTTCATCAAGGAGAGCCTGAATATCTTCTGGAATTTGGTCTGGCTCAACAACGCCAAGTTCACGCACAACTTCGTCAGGGTCGTCTGAGAGTCCAAGTACAAGTACTGAATCAATTTCACGAAGGGTAGCCACTTTGTCAGCAGGGCTCAGAGTCTGATCTTTCACAATCTCCCACATGAGTGCAATTGCCTTAGGAGTATCAAGGTCATCATTAATGGCGAGATGGAATTTTTGTCGGTAGGCTTCGTTTACAGTACCTGCAATATTTTTCCAATCTTCATAGATGTAACGCTTCAATCTAAAGAGTGCTTGCTTTGATGCCTGCATTGCTTCAAAGGTAAAATTCATATGTGCACGGTAGTGACCCGTGAGGAGCCAATAGCGGTAGGTGAGTGGGGAGATGCCATGATCCGCCAAATTACTGAGACGGATCCCGTTGCCGAGAGACTTTGCAATCTTCGTACCATCAATCGAGATATGGGCGTTATGAAGCCAGTAGGAGACATACTTCTTGCCGGTCACTGCTTCTGCCTGCGCTATTTCGCCATTGTGA
>CAZCWH010000053.1:0-5524 GCA_964502345.1 uncultured Candidatus Saccharibacteria bacterium
CCTCTTTCCATCAAGCTCAACAAAGCCAGCATCATAGTATGTTGACTCAGCCGTCACTGCTCCAGCATCAATTCCTGAGGCCATCGTGAGGGCCTTAATAATTGAACCGAGTTCATACACATTTTCAACAAGTGGGTTTGGGAATGTGGTAATTGCAACATCAGACTTATCATTAAGGTCGAACGTCGGGGCAATAGAGAGTGCATACACCTCTCCTGTCTTGGGGTCAATAATAATTCCACCCGTAAGTGTACTATCGTACTTTTCATTGACTGCCTCGAGCGCCCTATCGAGTGTTCGTGCAACTGTTGGCTCTATGGTGGTGACAATGTCCCCCTGTGTAGTATCTCTGGTATCAAAGACAATACTGCTGAAATTACTAAATATTTCTGCAAAGAAGTTTACAAAAAGTTTCTCCTCATCGCGAACGAGTGTGTCTTCGTAATAGCGCTCGAGACCATACTTACCAACGAGTGTGTCTTCTTGGTACCCGATAAAACCGACCGTCCGCGCAGCGAGAGTGCCCCCTGGGTAGTATCGCCATTGATTTCGATAGAGTCCGACCCCTTTCAGTCCAAGTGCTTTAATTTTTTCTGCATTTTCAGTTGAAACCTGTCTTTCAATCTCTTGGTATGTCTTGTCCTTTTTGTTTGCACGCACAACAAAGTCGTTTTTATCAATGACAATCACTTCGGCAAGTGCAGTGTAGGTTGCTTCTATATCAACAATACGTGTTGGATCAATGGCAAGAAGGTAGCCGGCTTGCATCGTTGCAGCAGAAACCTTCTCTCCTTCCTTTGTCTGGAGATATATGCTCCCACGTTTAAAAAGCTCCCGTACCGTATGCACATATTGATTCTCCGCCTGTGCACGATAATTCTCCCCGTTCATCACCTGAATCTGGTACAGTCTGCCAATAAGGATAATAACAATACCGATAACTATCCAGGTTATGAAACGAATTCTTTGTACTGCACTTTTTCTCATCCCGTTAGAAGCAGGTCGCGATCGCTACATCGCAAAACTGAAATTTAATTTTTTCGACCTTATCATAACGCATGTCTAATTTAGAGATATTATATACTGTGACCGCGGCTTTTAACGGGACTCATCCCGTTAATTAACTATCGTTATTTTTTGACAATACAAGTGTAGACTCTGCTGGTTCTATAAAGATTTTAGCTTCGGTAAGCGTATAGCCGTGCATTGATGCAATATCTTCACTCACCGAGTGTTGTGCCTCAATATACTTTGATTCAAGAACACTGATATTTGAAGAAAGGGTGTTAATTTCCTGATTGATTTCTTTTCGAATGACAACGTGTACGACAGAGGCAGACAAGAAGTACATATAACAAATGAGAGCGACGATAACAAACGTGAGCGCCATAAAAAGCCATCTTCGCTCTGTTTTATATAATTCTGTGTTTGTATACCTAGACATGTTTTTCAAATATTCGTAGTTTTGCGCTTCGTGCTCTTCGATTATTGACCTGCTCATCGCGGGTGGGTACCATTGGTTTTTTTGTTACTGGTTTCCCAATTTCACGCTGCTCGTATGATTTAAATGCGAGCTTTACGATTCTGTCCTCGATACTATGAAACGTTATGATTGCGATTCTCCCCCCAGGAGAAAGTCTTGAAATTGCTTTTTCTATAAAAGTGCTGAGTGCGTCGAGCTCATCATTTACGGTAATGCGGAGTGCTTGAAAGGTCTTGGTCGCGGGGTTTGTTTTGCCATTTCGATATGTTTTCGGTACTGCTTCTCCGATGATGTCAGCAAGTTGTACCGAGGTTAGGATGGGTGCCTGAGCGCGTGCTTCCACTATCGCCTCTGCAATTCGTCGATAATAGCGTTCTTCACCGTATGCTTTTATGATTTGTTGGATATCTTCTTCATTCCAGTAGTTCACAATGTCATGTGCCGTGAACGGATACAGTTCTTTATCTCCAAAAGTCATGATGAGTGGCTCATCAACCGAAAATGAGAATCCTTTCCCATTTCCAGAAAATTGTTCCATTCTCCATCCTAGGTCGGCGAGAACTCCATCTACCTGTGTGATATTGACCTCATCAAGAATGGTGTCGATATTCCTGAAGTTTCCAACCTTTAGGTGTGTCGTAGCTTCTGTCTCTAAATGCTTCAGTGTGTTAATCGCAGTACTGTCTGCATCTAAACCAACAAAACATCCAGCGCTCGAAAGCTTGGACACTATATGTTGAGTATGACCTCCGCTACCTACCGTGGCATCGACGATTATCGAGTCTGGTTTAATGCGAAGCGCGTCGACTGCCTCATCTCTGAATACAGTAATGTGATTTTCCATATGCCAATCGTTTAGAGAATGCCTATCTCACCAAGTTTTTCTGCCAAGGCATCTGCTTGATTCTCGATACGGCGCTTGTACTCACTCCACTGATTCTCTCCCCAAATTTCTATACGATTATAGATACCTGCAAGTACAATTTTTCCCTCCTGTAACTTTGCAAATTCTTTTAAGAAATCCGGAACAAGAATTCGTCCGACGCTATCTACCTCCACCTCAACCGCTCCCGAAAGGAAGAATCGATTGAACCCTCTTGTGTCCGCTTGTCCGAGTGGCAGTTGACCAATCTTTTCAGTGATCTTCTGCCACTCCTTCAAGGGATATACAAAGAGACAATTATCAAGTCCTCGAGTAACTACAAGCTTCTTACCAAGTTCCTTCCTCCACTTTGAAGGTAAGGACAGCCGTTTCTTGGCATCGATGTTGTGTGTGTACTCTCCAATCAGCATGTGAATGATTGATGAACTTGATACTCAGTAACTATTTTCATAGTATACCACTATCTCCCACCACATTGCTATTCTATACCACTCTGCCCCACCGAGTACCACAGTTATACACACTTCCCTATCGGGAAACGAAAAATCCCCGATGTCTAGACATCGGGGATTTTTCAGTTGAACGTACTATTACTTTGGACGCATGAGTGGAAATAGCTGTACCTCGCGGAGTGGTTTATCTTCAAGTATCGCAAAGAGTCGTTCACCGAAGCCGAATCCACATGTCGGTGGCATTCCGTGTTCAAGCATCTCCACGAACTCATCATCCGGCATCATTGCTTCTTCATCACCACCTAAGGTGAGCGCGCGCTGTACATCGAATCGTTCTTTCTGATCAACGGGGTCATTGAGTTCAGAGTAGCCACGACCAACTTCACTTCCTGCAATAATCGGCTGAAACATTTGTGTCGTTTCTCCACCTACCTGACTCTTAGCAAGCGGCGCAATGAGCTTAGGATGATTGATAAGAAATGCAGGTCCAGAAATATTTTTACGACAATACTTCCAAAGCGTATCGGTGAGTCGCTCTCGATTTTCACCATCGTAGGTTACGCCAAGCTCAGAGAGACGGCTCTTTAGTACATCTTCTGTAGCGGTCATGATATCAATACCAGTTTGCTTTTCTATCTCTGTCTTGTAGTCGATACGTGCCCAGTCATCTGACAAATCGAATGTATGCGTGCGGTAGGTGAACTTTGTTGTTCCGTATACAGATGTAGCAATTGTGCGGTAGAGCTCACGAACGATGCTCATGCCCTTCTCATAGTCTGCGTACGCATAGTAAAACTCCATGTTGATGAATTCCTGTAGGTGTTCGGGACTTGTGCCCTCATTACGATACACGCGGCCGATTTCGAATGTCTTTTCAAACCCTGCTGCCATGAGACGCTTCTGCCACAACTCACCAACAGAAATGCGAAGGAAGACATCAATATCAAAATCGTTGTGGTGCGTCTTGAATGGACGCGCTTCGGCTCCCCCCGTGGTGAGTTCTAGTGTTGGTGTAGCGACCTCAACAAAGCCCTGCGCAATGAGAAAATCGCGAGTAACATTCCAAAATTTCTCCTTGCGTACAAAGAGTTCACGGAGTTCAGGATTGAGGAGTAAATCGAGGTAGCGTTTTCGGAAACGTTCTTCTTCATTCTGGAGACCGTGATATTTATCCGGAAGCGGAAGCAAGCTCTTTGAAAGAATTGTCCAGTCTTTTACTAAAACTGATTGCTGACCTTTCTGTGTTACAAACAGCGTTCCGGTTATTTCAATAAAATCTCCAGCATCAATCACCTCTTTAAAGAGTTCAAATGTTTCTTTGGGCAATTCATCTTCTTTGAAGACCGCCTGAAACCTTCCACTTACATCTTGAAAATCTACAAAAAGGATTGCACCTTGGCCACGAACAACCATGACTCTCCCCGCAAGAGTAATCTGCTCTCCACTTTCAGAGAGCGACAGAAATGAAGTGAGCGCTTCATCTATAGTGTGTGTGCGCTTTGAGGTTGATGGATAGGGGTTAATACCACGCTCTTTTATGAGGGCAAGCTTCTTGAGGCGCTCAGCGCGCACGTCATCTAATCCAGACATAGCGATTATAGTAGCGTTTTATGCATGAATTGAAAAGCACCTGTTTCATAAAACAAAAAACCATCCTCGCGGATGGTTTTTTGTTTTATGAAACCTTGAGTATAGAATACCGTTGCTTACCGTTTGGTGTTTCAAAGTCGAATGCATCTCCTTTTGCCTTCCCCATGAGTGCTTCACCGAGCGGTGAAAGGTACGAGAGTTTATGCTCATGAATATTTGCCTCTTCAGAACCAACAATGGTGTATGCGCGATTATCTTTCTCGCCTTGCTTCTGGATAGTGACAAGTGAGCCAAGCCCAACAACATCACCCTTTGTAGTATGTGCGACAATCTTTGCCTCCTTGATAACTTTCTCAAGGTATTGAATTCGTTCTTCAATGGCTACCTGCATATCTCGAGCTTCTTGATATTCAGCATTTTCTGAAAGGTCGCCAAGACTTCGTGCGTACTCAAGTGACTCAGCAACCTCCTTTCGTCGTGTGGTCTTGAGGTGTTCGAGTTCAGCTTTGAGTTGCTCAAATTTTTCTTGTGTTAAAAACGAATCGTGTGGCTCATTCATATGTTGTAGTTACGTTACAGTGCTAGAAATCTTGGCGTTGATAATTATGATATTTTACCGTTGTTCGCCGAAACATTAAAAGTTTCTCTAAAATCTCTAACGGAGTGCATCAATTATACGTAGCAAAAAAAGTAAGTCAAACCCCAGTAGAAATCCTTCACAATACGGAGGCAAGACTGCTTTGATACCCACGTATTTTTGACACTAGAATGAGCTTACTCGAAGTACTCCGGTCGATTTACTGCCATCCAATCAAAGATTTTTCCCATGACCGAGCCCGCACCAACAGTGTTTGCTCTTGGGCCGTTTTCCATCATGAGAATAAATGCGTATTTCGGTTCCTCGTACGGAAAATACCCTGCTATCCATGAATTTACTTGCGCTTTTGACGTACCCAGTTCAGCAGTTCCTGACTTCGCTGCAATGGCGAGATCGCTACGTTCAAGAGCACGTGAAGTACCGCACACCTGTATCACCGATCGTCTCATACCATCTTGAATGAACTTTAGATCCTCCTTAATAAGGTTAAGTGATTTCGTCTCACCCTGCTCACCCTT
>CAZCWH010000054.1:0-237 GCA_964502345.1 uncultured Candidatus Saccharibacteria bacterium
AGTTAGATAGCGATCTCGTAGTAGGTGGGGTAGTGAGCAGCAAACTCGAAGTACTTGTTTATTTCATCAGCATTTAAGCCGGTGTCTTTACTCTTCTTCACGTTCCCATATGCATCAAGCCACGCTCTTTCTTTGTGCGTAAGCGTCGGCACAGCGATTTCACGCGGTTCTTCAGCAGTATTAACGTACCTTATTTTTGCGACCGCATCTTTAAATGCTTGGTTTTTTGCTTTAACT
>CAZCWH010000054.1:247-5272 GCA_964502345.1 uncultured Candidatus Saccharibacteria bacterium
AACTATGCCGCCGAAGGTAAACATGGGGGCACCATCAGCGTATGTGTAGTTGAAGAGCTGAACGAATTCAGTGCCTGTTCGTGCGAGAGAGACTCGCTCGATCTCTGCTTTCAGTGCCTTAGCGTAGAGATCTTTCAGAGTGTTGGGAACTATATCTTTAGCTTCCAAACCTGGGATACGACTTGAAAACAATTCCACATAGCGCGCCACCTCTTCTTTGCGCCCATCATCGTCATAGGCTGGAGGTAGCGAACTATTTACAGTGACAATCAATACACTACCTTCAGGAACTAGTCCTGCGAGGATACCGACAGCGTTAAGTATCTCGGCGTTTAAGGCACACTCATAGTCTAGCCAAATGAGATACCTCTCTTTCTCATTGATTAAGGGTGCAATGGCAGAAGTCGCATCCTTTTCAATTAATTTGATCGCGGCTAAAGGTTTGTTAAACCTGACGCGGCCGATAAGGCCTTGCTCATTTTCAAAAGAGGTCATTTTGTTTATGTACAAGTACTTTTGGAACAGCAAGAAGTCCATAAAATACGGAGCACCCATTCCCATGTAATGGTAGTCAGAGATATTGCAGCCCAGTTCTCTCAAGTGGGTGAGAACTTCCACGAAGATCTTTCTCTCCACGTGTTTAGCCGGACGGACCTGATAGTTAAGCCTACTCATGCGTTTATTCGCCCTCTCGATCTAGGAAGTATTTAAGTACATACGTGCCTAGTGCGGCGTTTGACATTGACGGTTTCCCCGCAGCTTTCTTCGCGCGTTTAATGTCGTCTGGTTTTGCGTTGAATGTAACCGTTTCCTCTTTGGCACCTGGAGGAACGGTGAGGAGAAATTCTCTATCTTTCTTACTAATATCAGTTAGCTCCATACCTTTAGCGGAGTCAACAACTTTGTTATATCGCTCTGCAAAACTTTTATCGTTGTATCGTCGAGACAGCATCTTAACGATCGGGGAAGCAACCGCCTTCATCCTAACGAGTGTGTACTGGTAAATAGAGGACTCAAAGTTGACGTTATCTTTTGTCGTCGTCCATGGGAGCTGGTTCAACTTATCACTTTGGAAGTAAACAAATCCAAGGAAGGGATTGATCGCCTGATGGAACTTGCGAAGGTCAGTGCCCCATCCCGTATTCGGAGTCTTATCCGCCTCAAGTATCATTCTTCCGTTGCAGAAAACATACCAACCGCCTGCTCCCTTTTCTTCGCTTTTATTAACACCGGCGATGATGAGTGTGCGAACGCCGTCTTTCACGAAGCTCTTCCTACTACTCTTTAGGTTTTTAGAGTCGGGGAGGCTAGGGATATGTGATTTTGCGGAATTTCCATTGACGGAAATATTGAGACCTTTATCAATAAAAAGTGAATATGCAGATCCGATCTTTTCGAGCAGCTCAGCTTCAAATGTTTTCAATTTGAAATTATCACCAATCTCGGAGTGGAGGTTCTTGACCAGAATAGTCGTGCCCCTTTTATCTGTCGCGGTTTTATTTCTCCATTCGATATTTAAATGCCAATCTTCCTCTTTGAGCCACTTGTTTACATCGTAGGAGACTTCGATGTTAGTTTTTTCAGTCGTGGACTTTACATCAAGCAGGCTGCCTATCTTGTAGCACGCTCTTTTCATTCCGATGCCATATATACTCAACCCTCCTTTCTTACCTTTTCGTGTTGCATCCGAACCAAATCTAAACACTCGACTTTCGGCGTCGTCTTTTGAAATGCCGAAGGCGTTATCTGAAATCGAGAAAGATTTCTCATCGAATTTAAGCTCGATTGAAAACTTACTTAAAGAAATCTTCTTTGCTTTCGATCCCAATAAATCCTGCATTGGATCAAAGTTTGTACCGTAGACAATACTGTCAACGGAGTTGTCTATTAGATCGAGAATACAATCGGTTAGGCGAATATCCCTTGTGAGCATGGATATGAAGAAATCCTTGCTCGGAGCAGCTGACGCCTGAATGCGAGTGACTTTTGGTTTTTTTGTGGGCATAAAATTAGCTCCCAAGGGGTAATACGACCATTATCCTTTTTTCGGGGGGAACCAGCAATGGGGGAGGTTTTTTGCTCAACCACGAAGGTCACAGCAGGCCACAGAGAGTGATGACGCGGGAATTGATGGTGAGGACTGTCAAAAGTGGTCTCATGTAGTGGGACGTCATCGTGGTTGAGGCATATTCTGGAGTCGCTACTCGGGAATACGATTTTTGGAAAGATGACGAAATCCGACATATCTGACACTTCTACGGTTTCTCTGAACGAGGTAATATGAAGGTGCGGTCTCAAGATCGCGAACAATTGAATATCAGCCCGTGAGGGCAAGGACCTAAACCGTCGGCAACGACGGCATGGTCTGGAGGTCGGATAAGGCATAGAGAACCCGTCATGTGGTTTGCCTTATCCGCCGTATCGGGAAACTGGTACGCTCGGCTTCGGCCGGGGACCCGTGGCGGGCTCTCTATGTTTCGCCTCGGCTTATTCGAAATAAGCCAATGGCATGATTATTTTATTTTGGATCACATGTGCGATCGTCGCAGCGGTGGTTGGAGGAAGAAATGGCAGAGGCGGCACAGGCTTCTTGTTAGGCTTAATATTTGGACCTCTGGGCATCGTATTGGCTTTTTTCATACGAGGACAGAGGAGAGAGTGTCCTGCGTGTAAAGAGCTCATACACAAAGATGCCAATCGTTGCCCTCGATGTCAGACGGATCTAAGCGCAGCGAATATTGAAGCAAAGGAACGGGCGAAGAAGATCAGCATTTCAACCGAGGTACCTTCGGGGATACTGTGGATGGTACTCATTTTTGTGCTGGTCTTGGTGATTGGGTTTGCTGGGCTCATGTAATCAACTAGTGGACGGTTCTCCCTGCCAAGCCCCTCTACCCTAGAGATTTTTCATATGCTCATATCAAAACCTTAATCTAGGCCGTTTTTTAGAGTGCTCACTGAAACGAATTGTATTGAAAATCTACAATTGCTCTGACAGTCGAATATCGAATTCTGTTCGGTAAGTCAGGTTGCAAACATGCCCGTTTTCTGTTGGGTGGGTCGCAGCCGCAACCTGACACCTACTCAGCAGAAAGTGGGCATTTTCGATTGTCGAAGTCATTTCATGATCTCGATACACCAATGCAGGGAAATAGTGGGCGCATTAAATCTCACCGACAAGGAAATCGAGCAGATTAGAGATGCTCTATATATCCTTGTTGGAAATGTGCTCGCTATGCCAGGTCCCGAAGGGGTTGGCTTGCTTGCGGACAGTATGAAAGAAGCGCGACAAGATGGAGATAAATAAATCTATGCAAGAAAGCAAGGCTTTGATTTATGCGCGCGTTTCTTCTGATCGTCAAAAGAACGAAGGGCATGGGCTTGATAGCCAAGAGCACCGATGTCGTGAGTATGCGAAGTTCAAAGGTCATGAAGTAGAAAAAGTTTTTAGAGACAGCGCATCGGGCGGTGGTGACTTTATGCTCCGGCCGGCTATGCAAGAGCTGTTAAGCTATGTCGACAATCATCCGCATAGAGATTACGTTGTTATTTTTGATGACCTCAGCAGATTTGCTCGAGATGTAGTCTTTCACCTGAAGCTGCGCCAGGCATTTGCTTCCAGGGGGATAAAGCCAGAGTGCCTAAATTTTAACTTCGATGATACTCCTGAAGGTGAAATGGTCGAGATAATGCTTGCTGCACAAAACCAGTACCATCGAAAAAATAATAGTCGGCAAGTAATACAGAAGCAAAAGGCTCGGCTGGAGAAAGGCTACTGGCCTTTCTATCCGCCACCGGGATACGAGCAGGCAAGAGATCCTGTTCACGGAAAACTACTCAAGCCTGTAGAACCAAAAGCGAGCCTGATCCACGAAGCCTTCGAGGGGTTCGCCTCGGACAGGTTCCAAACGCTTACAGATGTCATGCATTTCTTAAGAGAGTCTGGGTACAGTGACCGACCAATATATGTTGAGGGCGTAAGAAGGATGCTTAGGCGTGTTGTCTATGCGGGGTATGTCGAGAGGGAGGAGTGGGATGTGTCGAGAAGAAAAGGACAGCATGAACCTATAATCAGTTTTGAGATCTACGAAAAGGTACAAGCAAAGCTCGACGGTAAATACAAAGTGCGAGTACGCGTAAGCGACAGATTAGACTTTGTCCTCCGGGGGTTCGTTCTCTGTTCTTTTTGTAGACAAAACATGACGGCCAGCTGGAGTAGGGGTCGCAGTAAAATGTATCGCTTTTATAGGTGCAAAACATTTTCGTGCGTTCGGTACAACAAGAGCGTCAATGCGGATTTTATTGATACGGAGTTTGAGAAACTTCTACGATTGGCTACTCCTAAGCCGGAAGCGTTGCTGTTAGCAAAAGCAATTGCTCTGGATGTTTGGAAAGGTAAGGTGGGCGATCTAGAAACTCAGCAAGCGCGTCTAGAGCGAGGGTTGCAGGAAACAAGGCGCCGTATCGACGCATTGTCTACTCGAGTGGCTAAAGCTGTAGACGATCACTTAATAGGGATTTATGAGGAGCAGATCATAAAGGCGCGAGATGAGGCGGAGATATTTCAGGAGAAAATAAAGAATTTGGGTGTTTCGGCGGTAAGCTTTGAAACCGCCTTTGAGGTTGTATTGGCTTTCTTAGAAAACCCTTTGTTTATTTGGGCGAATGAGAATATCAACGCAAAAAGACTAGTCATGCGACTAGTCTTTGCGGATAAGTTGGCCTTCCACCCAGAGTTGGGTTTTGAAACCGCTCAAAAGTCCTTACTTATAGGGCTATTTGAGCAGATTTCTGCCAAAAAATCACAGGATGTGGAGATGGCGGGTAATGAGCCCGCGTGCAACAGAGGAGTGACGGCGCGTGTACATTGGCACTAGTTCGTTTGAAGTCTTAGTCTCGTAGTGTATAAAGCGAACAAAACCACTACAAGACGCAGCCTCTAGTCTATAGCTAGCAGGAGAGGCAGCCTACTAGAGCAACTCGTGTTATGACACCGAACCTCGCCCCCACGAGTGGCGGGCAAGC
>CAZCWH010000055.1:0-1374 GCA_964502345.1 uncultured Candidatus Saccharibacteria bacterium
AAATAAGTGAGTGCAATGAGTATCCCAAGCATTCCAAAGCCTTGGAGTACACCTGGGGTACCAATCGTACGTAGTGCATACGCGTAGTATACGCGGCGCATTATTTTGTTTTGTAATGATTTGTTTTCCATATGTTTAGCCTATGATATTCCCTATAACCCTGGTCCGTACAATAAAGTTACACGCGCTCATATTCATTATAAAAGTGAAGCCTCTCCCGCAGTCTTCTCATTCTCTTGGCGGAACTGCTCCTTCGCACGGTGGATACGGGCCTTAATGGCACCTACGGTCTCCCCTGCCTCATCGGCGATATCCTTGTGTGACCAATGCTCAAGATAATGGAGTCGTAATACCTTCGCAAAGTGCCCTGGTAAACGTTCGAGCACGCGCTCAATCGCATCCTTGTTGTCATTGAAGCCACTGTGCTCCTTCATCTCACCGAGTCGCTCGAAGAGCTCTGGATCAAGGAGTATCGTACGCTTCCCCTCCTTCACACACTTCTGATACCGCGTAAGCGCTGTGTTAATGAGAATGGTGTATGCCCACGATGAGAACTTTGCACCTTCACGCACTTCAAATCGATGTGCATTCATGTAAATTTTGGTAAATGCATCTTGCACTACCTCTTCGGCATCCAACTCATTGTAAATAATTGAACGTGCCTTGCGAAGAAACGCTGCTTGGTACCGTTCAAGGAGTGCTGTGAAGAGCCATGGTTCACCTTGGGCACGTCCCAAAATCTCCTCGTCAGAGAGTTCGCGAACGCTGTCATTGGTTGAAAGTCCAAACATATACTGCTACTATTCTCGGGTTCTTAAGTTAATCATACGTATCATACACTAAAAATCATGTCAGTTCTCTCATATAACGAAATCACCCTCAAAAAAGTCATACTCTGGGACAGTGAACCATTCATTGTGCTTGCATCTCACGTATTTCGAAAACAAAAGAGAAAGCCCGTCAATGTCACTAAGCTCAAGAGCTTGGTAAATGGTCGTGTGGTTGAACAGACATTTCACTCAAGCGAAACCGCTGAAGAGGCTGATATTGAGACAAAGCCTGTTGAATTTATTTATGAAAACAAGGGTGAGTACTGGTTTACAACACCAGGAAAACCGAGCGATCGCTTTGCTCTTGGTCGCGACGTCGTGGGAGACGAGATTAAGTTTCTGAAGCCTAAGAGCGTCATTGATGCACTCCTTTTTGAAGACAACATCATCAGTGTGAAGATTCCTATCAAAGTTGAGCTCAAAGTGAAGGAGGCGGCTCCTGCGGTGCGTGGTAACACATCTTCAAGCGCAACCAAGGAAGTGACACTTGAAACTGGTGCGACGATACAGGTACCGATGTTCATCAATGAGGGAGACGTCATTC
>CAZCWH010000055.1:1384-5145 GCA_964502345.1 uncultured Candidatus Saccharibacteria bacterium
AGAAAGAGCGGAAAAGGCTTAAGTTTAACCATTCGAAACAAAACAGAGTTTAGTCGTCGCTTTGAGGCATAGGGAAAGCACAAAGCGACGGCCAAGAATTTCTAACGAGCTTTGCTCATAAGGAATTCTAGGCACAGAAAGAGCGGAAAAGGCTTAAAACGAAAAGAAAAGCATCCACTACGGATGCTTTTCTCGTTTTAAGAACCGGAGCGATATTTTTGGCTTTCCTAATGCCAAAAATCGCGAGGTCGGGCAGGAAGTACTTAGTAAAATTTGAGCGTAGCAAAAAATTTTACTTAGCAACTTGACGCTAGTTTCTAATAGTTAGAAACAAAAAACCCCGCGGCCTCTGGCCGCGGGGTTTTTTGTTTGGTGATTACCTCGAAACGTACGGTACGAGTGCCATGAAGCGTGCTCGCTTTACCGCCCGAGCAAATACTCGCTGTTCACTTGCGGTGAGTCCGGTTCGATTGCGTCCGAACATACGTGCGTGTGGATTGAGGTGTGCCTTTATACGTAGCACATCTTTGTAGTCGATGTGAACGATGTTCTCTGTACTCTTCTTTTCCATGCTTAGATTTTATTTTTGATAATATTTTAAGTTTGAATATATCCTTTTGAATTTATTTTGAGGTGAGGATGTCTGAGATGCGAGGAAGACAAAGAATTTGAGAGGAGGCGTATTTAACATACGACGAGTCCCAAATTACTGTAGTCTGACGAAGCAGGTCAGGCATCATCGGCTCTAAAATGGGATGTCCTCTGGGTTGATATCCTCCTCCGGATACTCAGGAGCACTATTCTGTGCTGGAGCCTGCTCTCGCTGTGCTCCCGTACTCTCTCCCTGTGGAGCACCTGATCCTCCTCCCTTAGGACCGAACTGTACCCTGTCTGCAACAATCTCGGTTCGGTACTGCTTTACACCATCAGCGTCCCAGCTCCGGGTCTGCAAACGTCCTTCAACGTAGGCACTCGCACCTTTTTTGAGGTACTGTGCGCTCGTCTCTGCCTGTCGTCCGAAGACAACAATATTGTGATAATCCGTTTGTTCCTTGCGGGCACCATCCTTGTCCTTGTAGACACGATTGGTTGCAAGTGAGAATGAACACACTTGAATACCGCTTGGGAGACTCTTGAGCTCTGGATCTCGCGTTAGGTTGCCGTAGACCATTGCTTTGTTAAGGTACATATCCGTTTTGATTACGTAGATAAATTATGCAGTCTTGAGGTCATCTTCCTTCACCTCCTCATCACCTGTAATTTTTTCAAGTGATTCATCGAGTGCCTCATCTGAAACTACTGCTGACTCCTCGACTTCTGTTGGCGTCTCTCCGAGAACTTCTTTATTCTCATCGAACACTTCAACCATTTTAACTGACTTTCGATTTTCGTGGAAACGGAACGGTCGTGCCTCTTCGAGCTTCGTGAGCTTAATCATAAGCTCGCGGAGAATCGTCGGAAGACCTTTGAGCTCTTCACTGAGTGCCTCAGCCTTCTCTCCTTCAAGTCTGAAACGAACCCAACCAAAGTATGCACTCTTGAACCGTCGATTCTTTGCTTCAATCGACTTTACGACATCGTATGCGAGGTCGATGCGTTCAGGAGCTTCTTCGGAAAGAATCTCTCCACCGGCATTAGTAATGTGTGTTTTTATTTCCCCAAACACACTTGAGACTTCCCCTTCAGCAACCGTTGGAAGTATGTGGAAGGCAAACTCGTAGCTATTTCGCTCATCGTGAGCGGCTCCGAGCGCCTCGGCTGCTGGCATTGTTGTTTCTGACATTTATGCAGAATTACCTTAATAATGTGGGCACACCGTACCATATATACGCAGACTTTTCAACCTCACCGTGTCCTGCAAAGCCCATACATCCTACGGTTTCCGTTCAGGTTTTATGTAAATATGTTAGAATCACTTCTCTATGCAAAAGACTACATTTATCCTCTCTTCACTGCTTACCCTCTCACTCGTGAGCAACGGACTCCTTTGGTACAACCTTTCACTTTCTAACAAAAGCCTCGGAAAAGCAGAGGCCAGCCTCCGAGAAACGCTTGCGGAAGCACAGGGTACTATCGCGTCGACTACCATGCGTGTCGCTATGCTGGAATCCCTCCTTCTCGAGACTCAGGACATGCTCCAACGTGCAATTGATGAGAATGAGGACCTCGCTGACGACCTTAAAGATGAGAAGGATAGGAATAATGAATTTGAAGATCAAATAGATAAAATCGGTTCAACGGTAGGAACACTCGATAAGCTCGCAAAGATTGACCCTGAGCTACTCCAGAAATATTCAAAAGTGTTCTTCCTCAATGAGCACTACATGCCGACCAGACTCTCTGAGATACCTAACACGTATGTATATCGAAACGATGGCGACCCTGAGTTCATTCATGCACAGGTTGCACCACACCTCAAAGAGATGCTCGAGGACGCACTCAAGGATGGAGTTAAGATATGGGTAGTCTCAGCATTCCGCTCATTTGATGAACAAAAGAGTCTTAAGGGCGCATACACCGTTGCATATGGCTCTGGGGCTAATGCCTTCTCTGCTGATCAGGGATACTCAGAGCACCAACTCGGTACAACGCTCGATTTCACTACCGAAAACCTTGGGGGAGGACTCACTGGATTTGAAGCAACACCCGCGTACGAGTGGCTTGTGAAAAACGCGTACAAGTATGGATTCGTACTCTCGTACCCGAAAGATAATGCGTACTATGTATTTGAACCGTGGCACTGGCGATATGTTGGTGAGAAGCTTGCTGATGATCTCCACGATGATGGTAAATTCTTTTACGATCTTGATCAGCGTGAAATAGATACGTATCTCATTTCCCTCTTTGATTAACGTATACATAATTAAAACACCGCGGTCTCACTTGCGTGAGGACCGCGGTTTTTTGCCTTCGTGAGCGCTACTGGCTCAACAGCCGGCCGTTGTGAAACGTGACTTCCACATCTTCGGTTTTCCCTGGTGCCCACTTCGTGAGCTGGTAGGGTTGCACGATGATGACGCCACTCTTTCCGTCTTCCGCGCGCTCGATGCCGAGAAGACGGAAGGCATCTGCCTGGATGCCGTGCTCCACGAATTTCTTCGGGAGGCTGTTCATCAGCTCCGTAATCGGCACCTGCTTGTACGTGTGATGGAGTACGCCGAGCGGACTCCCGATGGGTACACCGGTGTCGAACGCCTGCATGTACCTGATTGGCTTCACCGGCGCCGCAAACCAGTTCGACACCAAGCTGAGAACCTGAAGCAGAAACCTTTGCACAGCATTCATGGTGACTCCTCCTGTTGAGTAGTTGAGTATCTGAAGACGGGTTTGTACTAACGGCTTATATTATAACACGAATTACCAGAGGAGGCAAAGAATTCCTCCAAAAATCCATATTTTACTTCGCATAATGCTGGAGAAGTGCAGTTACGCCAGCAAGGTTCTTTTCCCACTCAATGGTCTCATGGGTCTTAAGCTCTACCGTTATCGCAGGAATACCAATTGACGCAAGCCATCCCTCAGCGTCCCCCGTTACTTCGTAGGCATCAAATGTCTCCACTGCCGGGTAACCCGCGGCACTCGCATATGTATTCATCAATGTGAGCGTGCCCGGGAGAATACCTGCCTCACATTCCGAGGCATACACTGCATTCGATTGGCTGTGCCAGAAAATCACCCCGACCGGTTGTTCCTTCACAACAAGATCACGAATCGCTGCAGCCTCAGGCTCTGAGAAGGCTGTCGTACCGGCACTCACCACT
>CAZCWH010000056.1:0-5115 GCA_964502345.1 uncultured Candidatus Saccharibacteria bacterium
AGTTCTGAATCATCCGAAAAAGCTTCATACACGCGACCCCACCGTATATCTTTTGGCTGATCAAGATTAGGTGAAAAACTCCAATTGACGCCTGTTGCTTTAAGTTCGAGTGCCGTTTTTCGTGCAACATCGCTTACCAGTTTTGGATTATGTGTTGCTCCTAAACCAATAGAATGTGGGAACACCGTTGCACCTGACATATGTGCGTGCCCATGAATCGCATCTGCACCATACAAAAGTGGAATACCAAGTCGCGACTCGTGAGCTCGCGCCTGAAATGAGTCAATCATTTCCCTCCACCCCTCTGGGGTGTTTTGCTCTGGTTTACTACCCGCCCCACTGAGCAGTGCTCCAAGATAGTAGTCAGTAATATCACTCTCCGTCTTGAGGCTATTTCGTTCAACCAGTGCCATTTGCCCAATCTTTTCCTCAAGCGTCATATATGACAAAAGATCATCAACTCGTGCCTCAATTGGTTGCGTCGCATCTAAGTACAGAGCAGAATCGCCTGGCTCACCTTTCGGTGGTCGAGAATCACTCCAACTGCCACATATGAGCACATATACGGAAGCGAGCAGTGCCACCAAAACAACAAGCAAAACCATCCATCTATTTCTTAATTTTCGAACTTCCATCCCACTAGTATACACTCCGCACTTCTAGCAATTGCTTAGAAACTCCATTGGATTTAATTATATTCAGGTCTTCCTTGTCTTCCCTCTGCTCCATGATTTGCTTGTCATGTGACAATTGACTCTGTCCTGTTTTTATGGCACTATTTTGCGAGCGTAGTAGTACTCCGTACATTGATTTGCTGCACAACTGACCAAGGAGGCACTCATGGATGGACAGGCGCTCAAACGCCTCATCTCACAACTCACGTTTGGCGTCGATACCATCGTTGGTCTCGGCACATACGTGCTGTTCTCGCTCATCTTTCACGAACCAGTAAACATCTGGGTCCTAGCTTTTGCAGGATTCTGCGCATACCTCCCCGACCTCGATTTCATCTACTTCATGATGCAATCGAAAGAAACACGTAAGTGGGGTCATTGGAGACTCGGGTTTCATCACCCATTAGTTCTCCTTCCTGTCGTCGGGGTTTCGATCTGGTACTTGAGTGGACGTTGGTTCCCTGAGATGCAGTTGTACTTGACCTGCATTGCAGTCACGTCTATCACCGGACACTTTCTCCACGATAGTACTTCGGAAATGGGGCTCCATTGGTTTTCGCCCCTGAATTTCAACGGCGGAGTTTCGCTCAACCCACTTCGGTGGGCGCACTACCGGTTGAGCGAGAACGGATTCACTCGTGTCCCGCATGTGGAACTCGAACAAGTCTACAGAGAGCTCGCCTGTGCATCGGAGTCATGCAGTACAGGGGATGAAATCGCCATGCGCATTGAGGAGGTAACGACCACGCAGTACGCTTGGTTCGGCCTCTGCGTAATCGGATTCGCAGCTTTACTGCTCTCAAACGGGTACCGCCTGCCCTTCTGACCAAGTTCTCGACGCACCGCCCAGAAGCCGCTCGGCTTTTCGGGCGGTTTCATTATATTTAAGTTGACCGCTATACCCTTTCTGAACTCCCACTAAAAACAAATCTCTCCTCATGTTCTCTTCATTACCAGTCGGGTATCTTTGTATGTATACATGAAAAAGAAGCAGGTCTCGGAATTAGAAAATAGCACATGAAATGGTTGAATTTAAAGCATCAAATACGTAGGGTTACTTTCTTCATTGCGGTTGCCAAACTGTTTTGGCAAGTAATTAAGCTCGTACGTACAAAAAACTGGCCTCGTTTCCGACATTTCTTATCTAAGTTGCTTTCGATGTAAGTAGAATCTGAGTATGATGAGAATCCCAAACATGAGAAGTGCAATGACTATGCCAACTGCAATATAGAACGGCTCATATCGTGTAGGAAGTTTAATTGAGGTACTGTTTCCTGCTTGGTCGTACGCAATGATGACGACTCTGCTTTTTCTATTTTGATCCATGAGAACATACATCCCATTATGTACTTCTGTTGTCAGGTGATTCTCAATGACTTCATATCGCACTACACCCGATACATCATCTTGCGCGTGAAAGCTTGCAAAATACTTGCCTCCATATACATCATCATCACGCGAAACTAAGAGACTATCAAAATATGGTGGGACTAAATCCACGGATGCCCCACTGTGTGGATTTTGCTCACCATGCGTCAGTGCTAACACTAATGATCGCGAAGAAATCCCGTGAGGAGTGCCTTGACCATTATGTTCATAAGCGGAGCCACCGAGCCACGAGAGTACAATCTCCCCCGGCTTCTGTGAAAAAATCCGTATGCGAAAAAGTAACCCTTCTTCCTGAAATCCAGTCTGACTGCCACCTGTAAATCTGATGACTCCTTCTTCTCTCGAGTAAGTTGGATTAACCGGCCAAAGTGTGAGTAATGAACCACCCGTTTCTATACTGACAGAAGATATCTCACTGACTCCCGTTCCACGAAGTCCGATAACTCCTTCGAGTGCATTTAATGCTGTTCCCTGTGGGTCAATGTGTGCCTCGACAACAGTTGATGTGTCCCCCGGTACACTACTCGGTGATACCATGAACGTAACTTCTGCCGCACTAGCCTTTTGTCCAAAACAACAAACACCGAGCATGAGTGTAATGAAGATATAGTGAGTTGCGCTTTTCATAGTATTTACTTAAACGGAGTTGGTTTCTTCCCCCACTGTGCGAGCATAATTGAAAAATCTATGACATTAACTTTGTTATCACGATTGATATCCACACAGCGATTAGGATATGGCGCGGGTTGATTGAAAGACATGATGAGGATAGAGAAATCAACAAGATTAACCGTGTTGTCTCGATTCATATCACCCCCAATACACGTGCGGGATCGGCTTCTCGACCCGCTACTCCCTCCACCTCCACTGCTTGGTTCTTCCACTGCGGTAAACGACTGGCTGGCATGTGAAGAGTCTGAACCATACTGCACTTCAATATGGAACCAGTAGTTACCCTCCAGAGGGACTGTAGAAGTTAAGCTCGTATCCCAAATTTCACTCGGTTGTATAAGTCTCGTTGCTGATTCAGCAAATACATCGTTCCCGCCTCCACACAGATTCACATCTGAATTTGTTACGCACCATGTGTACTGATATTCATATGCAACTGAACCTTCATTCGTGATTCGTGTCGTGGCAACAATGCTCGGGGTGGTGAGGTCGGTTACCCCTACTACAAGTACCTGCGCAGGTGAGCCAGGTGTCGCTGTTACCTCACTCGAAGGTAATCCTTGCCCAATAGCATTCACTGCAGAGACTCTGAAATCATATGAACTATCATTTGTGAGGCCGGTGACTGTGGTCGAGGCAACTGTCGAAACACTATCGGGAAATACTGCCCAGATACCACTCGAAGTAAGTTTGTACTCAATGACATAATCAGTTATTGCAGAACCGCCATCTGAGTATGGCGGTGACCAAGAGAGATCTACACTGCTGTCATCAATCGCAACAGCAAGATTCAGTGGGTGCTGTGGGATAAATACACCCGTGGTAATTGTGGCGTTAATGTCTGCTGCATCCGTAAGTGCAATGTGCGCGAGAAAAAAGAAGAGCCCCAAAGCTCCTGTAGAGAATGATATAAAAACCTTATGTTTCCTGAGCATCGATATTACCCTTCAATATCACTTCTTCGTACTGAGATATTGAATGAGAAGAACCGAGCAAATACAAAACCAATCACGATGAGCATAACGACACTCAAGACTACCCATGACCATGGGGCGTTTGTCGTGAGAAATGCAGTAATTCGATACGTGATTGCCTCCCATAGGTTTGCATGGACGACGGTAAAGTACAGCTTTGTGGCGACCGCAACTCCAACAGATGTACCTGCTTCTCCTGTTGCAACTGGTCCAGATTCTACGAATGCAAAGTATTCACCAGGATCAGTCTTTACCGGCACAAACATTGTTACTGATACCTCCTGACTTTCGCCTGGTAATACAGTGAAAGTTGGAGGATTAAACGTAAACCATGTTTTACCTGGTCGTAGTTGCGGGTTGTCTTGGTGGTATGCAATATTCATCCCGTAGGTGGTTGTTTCATCCCCAGTATTAAACACTCTCAGATTAGGTAGAGAATAGATTCCTCCTGGCTTGATGTCTTCCGTGACCCGTATTTCTCCCGCACCCATACCTACACCAACTTTTGCAAGAATCACGTTAGAAAACGCAAAAAATGCAAGTGCGCTGAGTACTAAAATAAAGACAGTCCTTGATGCGACCCAGGTTAATTTCATGTAGTTAGGTATACCATATTCTCCTTAGATGCGAAATTACGGCGTTGTCACCTGTACGGTAATAGTGAGTGACTTTTGGACAAAGTCTGTAGATACAGTCGGTGTCGTAAATCGAAAATCAAGGTTTTGATTGCCTAGTGAAGCAAAAGTGGTAGAAGCGGTGAGATACACATCGGTCGCTTGAAGCGTACCGTAGTTTGAACCTGTTGTCGTAGACACCTCAAGTTTGAAGATATTTGAGCCTGGGTTCACACCAAGAGTCCATGATGTACCATTGGTTGCATCTGTAGATTTAACGTTAAGTACTGCATTAGAGCCGTCGTTGGTGACTACTTGTGTCTGCCCCGTGCCAGCAGTCGTTGTTGCGGTGTTGAGTGCCACAGAACCAAATGCTATAGAACCATCGGTGACAGAAACAGCCAGACTTGTTGCGGTCACTGTTGCAGTCACGGTATCAGTATCCTGTGCCATCGCATTATACGCAGAAAACGTAACAGCGAGCATAGTAACAAGAATAAAGGTTGTAACCAAAACAACTTTAAGCTGTTTTACAATGCGAAAGGTACTTGCGTAATTAATATGATACATATAATTGATTTAATACCTAGATTATAGCAGACACCTATACAGTTTAACTCACTATTTTATCAACAGTTGCTCTCGTTATCATGGTGCAACAGCTTGAACAGTAATCGTTATCGATTTTTCGACAAAGTCCGTTGTACCCGCTGGGGCGGTAAGCCGAAAATCAAAATCTACTGTGCCACTTGGAGTGACGAGGGGGTGTGCGAGCACATACGTAGAGTTATC
>CAZCWH010000057.1:0-2981 GCA_964502345.1 uncultured Candidatus Saccharibacteria bacterium
AGAACAAATCCTGCACGTCTATTATTAATGATTGAAAGTGACCATGCCTTTTTTCCTCCCATAGCATTCTGTGCGGCAATCGTTATACCGGTGCACAGTGCTCCAAGGAGCAGAATAACGACACCTGGTACATAGATAAGTGACATTCCCCAAATGTAGAGTGCGCTCACGAAAGCGGATACTCCAATGAAATACCACATTCGGTCAGTATCTGAAGCTGACATAAAGAAACGTGCACCTGAGACGGTAAACAGAACGAGGAACACTAACCATGCGAGGCCACCAAGCACACCGGTCGTTACAAAGAATGTGCTCACATACCCATTTCCTGCAGTAAACTCTGTGTTCCAAAATATTGTTGAATTTATTGATTGATCCTTATAGAGTCGCCAGGCGTCAGTAAAGCGATTTGCACCGATACCAAAGAGTGCATCCTTTTGATATACCTGCCCAGCAATATCAATAGTCGCCTCAAGTGATGGACGGACTTCAATATACGTAATTGAAGTGTACTTCGAGATCAGTCCACCAAGCGTTGCTCCTCCAATTACAAAGAGCGTCGACACAATAAACACGAGGAGCGAAAGTGAGAGAGACGAAGCACCTGAGGATTTTTGAGTAATGAGTGACATCTGAGTTCCCCCAAATCGATCCTTACCGAGCGTGTACACGAGCATCACAAGACTCACGAGTCCAAGCACAAGCCATACCATGAAGAAATTGATGACCGCGAGCATGCCGAGCGCTACTACGGTAACAACGCCAAAAAGTATTTTTCCAGGCTTTGTGAGCGGGAGTTGTTCGAGTGCAACAAGTGAGAGGAGTACAGAAAGTCCAAGGAAGAGGGCGAGATCATTCCAGCTCCCAATAGGCGTGGCTATAAGGCTTTGGAAAACACCAAATGAAAGTGTGTCTGCCCCAAAGAAAAGGCGCACGAGGTGAAAAACCACCAACACAAGGGTACTGGCGGCAAGCAGAATGTAAAGCCGCATTATTGCAGCTTTTTGCATATTGAGCATACTCCAAACACTCATGACAAGCGCGAGGATAGCAACGAATGCAACTGTATGAATCCCCACCTGATCTCCAATGAGTGCGTCACGCACATCACCAGAAAGTAGTGCAGAAATTCCTGCAACAACAACTACAACCCAGAACGCTATGAGTGTATATGAGTATTTTAGTGAGACTTTACCCGAACGAAGTACTGAGAGACTGAAAAGAATGAGCGCAATAACAAGGCCAACAATCACTGGAAAGACTTTTGTATACTCAAATGGCGCAACAGGTATTGGTAGGAAAAAAAGCGGAAGAAGTCCAAAGATAACGATGAGGATGTTCTGTGCGTAGCGCTCTAACATACTCGCGATATGGTCAATACCGCTATTATTTTGAATTTCTTGTGTCATACGAAAAATACCTGATTAACTCTATAATTATAAAAAATTGTACCACAAGAGTGCTTCCATTTTCATGGTCGCTATCCCTCCCTGAAAATTAGGTCGTACCACAAGAGTGCTCGTCTTACAGACGCTGTTCAGGTTCTATGACAATTTCAAGTATAAAATTGTCGAGAACCTCCCAGGAAATGGCATTGGGTCATTTCCTGGCATTTTCATGGTCGCTATCCCTCCCTGAAAATTAGGTCGTACCACAAGTACACTCCCAATTAGAACTATAAACTAGATGAAAAGTATCTTGAATTGCTCGTCTTAAAATCCATTTTGAAGAGGATTTTAAGACGGGCTCAGAAAATATACTTGCTACGCTCATTATTTTCTGGCCACAAAAAAGCATCCTTGCGGATGCTTTTTTATACGTTCATAAGCCGAATTCTGTATGAACCCATAAAGAGTTCATTGTAGTCATTTACCTAGGCGCTTCGTTACCGAAGCGCTCATGCGGCACTTCCAGCACCATTTTTAGAACACCCATATGTGACTGCCCTAAAATGGCGCTGGACACGGCCTTGCACGCAGGTAAGGATTTAGCCGTTTCACCTCCCTGATCACTCAGGGAGCTCGTCTCTGGAGACTTTCGCTTCCTCTTTAGAAACTTTCGCTTCCTTCCTGAAAACTTTCGTCTCCACTCTGGAAACTTTCGCTTCCTTCCTGAAAACTTTCGTCTCCAGAGACGCTTCCTGCCTTTCGTCGGAAGCGTCTCTGCTCGCACCTCGTAGATTGCTCTAGACGGGCGTTACCCGCTACCCTGCTCCCACCAGATGGCGGGGCGTGTTCGGACTTTCCTCCCTCGTGAAATGCCGTAAGGCAAAGAGCCGCAAAGCGGCCCTCTTTCTCACTGGGCGACTACGAACGCACGCGTATTATACAATAAAATTTCAAAAAAACTAGTCATTCCGCAAATTGATAGGTAACACGACTGATTTTCCTGGCACAATCCCAAAAGTATCTGCATAGTTTGGGTTGGTCTCAATTGCATACCGTGCAGGGGTAGGCGGAATAAAGCTTTTTGGATAGCTTGATGGCTGCAAATTTCGCTCCACTGAAATGACTTTAAGATCCTCACTAACCCAAATCACATCAATGGGAAACCTCATGTCTTTCATCCAGATACCATGGTAGTCGGTCGTATCGAACACAAAGAGCATCCCATTAACATTTTTGAGATCCTTCCTGCCCGAGAGACCCTTGTCACGTTCTTCCTTGGTATCCGCGATTTCAACTTGCATAGGAATTTCTCCTATATGGACCACAGGAACACCTGGATAAAAAATTTCACGCGTAAGTGGGATATTGTTCTTATCGAGATACAAATACAACCCACCAAGTGGAAAGATGAGGATGAGGATAGCAACTTGAATTTTATGTAACATAACTAAGTATTACCAAGGCCAATATGCAATTACTGACATTCCACCAAAGACCACCACTCCCATGTAGCCAACATTAATAGCTATGTATGCAAGCGATCGTCGCTCCCACACCGCTGAGACCGCAATCGCGGAACCAAGAAGAAGTGTG
>CAZCWH010000057.1:2991-5099 GCA_964502345.1 uncultured Candidatus Saccharibacteria bacterium
TCAACAAGATGCCGCTGGGTCTTCGACAGAACGAGTGTGAGGAGAGTTGCAAGTGGCCATATTGACTCACCAAGTGCTACCCAACGCATGACAAATTGAGCGAGTGTAAAAAGGAGAAGTGCATATACTACAAACCCAAGCGAAAGGAGCTTAATAATCTGTGACTTCGTTGTGGTCATGGTTTCCTCCGTAAGCCCCACAGCCTGCATCCAGTACTTACCAAACACAAGTGGTGAATACCAGATACTTCCTACCGCAACAGCCAAAAGGGTTGCGACCAAGATAGAAACTTCATGTACGTTTAGAAACATGTAAACCAAGATTAAGCTTTGTGTGTATCCCTATAATACCACCTCCTCCAGTAAAACTAGGCGATGAGCGTGTATGCAAAACGAGCAACTGATGCAACCGTAGCTCCCAACACTGCGCCCCACAGCATATCCACGATAGTAATGGATAATGGCCATCCCGCTATCGTTGCATGATTGGTAAGATCGTAGGTTGCATAGGTAATCAGGCCAAAAAACCCACCGAGCAATGCTGTACGTACGAAACTCCCTTCGAGTGACGGGAGCGTCGCGAAAAATGTAAGTCCTGCGAGAAAAAGGAGATAAAATATAATCGCAGCTGTCCACTGTACCTCACCGAGGAGATACCCAAGTCGTGATTGGTAGAAACTCTTCGCAACTACCCCAAGCCAAACGAGATCAAGAACAATGAAAACCGGGATACTGAGTGCGTAGAGTGAAAAAAATGTTCCTATATTCATAGTGTGTCTGTAGTATACCTCCTTGAGCGTCTTCTCCACCACAGCACTCCTCCTAGAGTAAGTGCGATCAGTAGTGGAACATACACAAAGGGTGACTGGATGACTAAAATTTTTGGTTTACCAAAGAACGCCTTTACCTCTGCAATCCTGCCAATAGTTTCAAAGTATCCGATCTCTCCAAAGTCCTCTGTCTTTCCTACCACGAGGACATACTTTTCTATATTGTCTGGGGTACTCACCTCAATGCGATACACCCCCGCATCGACATCTTTTTCAAATGTTCCGCCGACGCGATACGAGTCCCCTCCCCATGGCTCATACTGAGACTCCCAGACTGCATCTTTTGCAAGGAACCTCGTTACTTCCATCACACGACCACCTGGGGTAGTCTCTTTAATGATGATTCCGGAAACATTGTTCACGCTCGATTCAATGTCAGGCACAAGTATCTGAGCATAGAGATGAAACGGCTCAGTGGCACGAATTTCGTATGTGTGCGGGAAGCCTGTCATCGCCCCATAAAACGCCCGAGAAATTTCAGGCTCTTCAATTGCCTTAATATCACGAAGCGACTCTTGTGTGACTATGTACGGAACGTGCGCGGAGACAATCGTAATGACTGCAAAAAAGAGAAGTATCGGTGCAAGTAGACGCATGCTGAGTATCATACCTCGTCTATTCAGCATTTTCATGTATCAACCTGAAGATATCAAAATATTTTTTAAGCTCAAGGAAAAGTGCTTCCTCCTCAATATCCTCAATACAAGAATCGATGCTATACCACACTCCATCAAAGCGAATGTCATACCGATACGCGATGCCATCGTACGTGATTGGGCACGTGCCGGTAAATAGTTGTTCCTTAACTTCTGTAAAATCGGTGCCTTCAAGAAGTAGTTCGAGAGTCTCTCGCTGGGTGTCAGTAATACTGTCTTCAAAGCGCCTCCCTTCACTCATGCTGTTGTAACTCAAGTAGGTGTACGTACCATCGTCAAATATTCTATAGAGTGTACATCCGACACGTTCACACCCTCCGTACCGGTTGGCGATAATTTCAAATCCATTTGTTGATGTATCGACCTCAAATACCGGTTCTGCAGGTGTGCGAGAAATAAAAAACACATACATTCCTGTGCAAAAACCAAAGAGGAGTGTCGAAATGAGAACGATGTAAAAATGTTTAAGCATGCGATTGTGCCTCTAGAGTACCGTTTTTCAGTTTTTGATACAAATACGTTACTATAGTTCGCACTGGAGGCGTCGGATAGTGGTTTATTCCACCACCTTGGAAAGGTGGCATACCGCAAGGTATCGAGAGTTCAAATCTCTCCGCCTCCGC
>CAZCWH010000058.1:0-4858 GCA_964502345.1 uncultured Candidatus Saccharibacteria bacterium
AAAATGGTCAGTCACATGCGGCACGAGCTATTCTCGTCGCAACAGGTTCTGTTCGTCGTAAGCTCCAAGTGCCTGGAGCTGAGATCTTCGATAATAAAGGTCTTACCTACTGTGCATCATGCGACGGACCAATGTTCGGTGGTATGGATGTAGCGGTCGTTGGAGGTGGTAATGCTGGATTTGAAACGGCTGCACAGCTTCTTGCCTATGCAAAAAGCGTCACCCTACTCCATCATGGCGATGCGTTTAAGGCAGACCCCGTTACCGTCGAAAAAGTTCTCGCACATCCAAATATGCGCGCGATTCTCAATGCAAAAACATCGGAAGTTGTGGGAGAAACTTTTGTGAACGGGCTACGCTATGTAGATAAAGAAGGTGCGACGCAAGAACTGCCTGTAAACGGAATCTTCGTTGAAATTGGCTTGGTACCAAGTACCGGTTTCATAGGTGATCTAGTTGAACTCGATGAGTATAAACGCATCAAAATAGATCCATGGACTGGTCAGACAAATGTACCCGGTGTCTGGGCGGCTGGTGATTGTACGAATGTGAAGTATCACCAAAACAATATTTCAGCTGGTGACGGCGTTCGAGCTCTTGAAGATATTTATGTCCACCTAAAGACAAAGTAGTATCAAACTTTTCTGACATCGAAAAACCGCCAACGGCTTGGCGGTTTTTCTTTATACAACGTAGAGCTTGTCCTCCGAGCCAACGCACCCTATGCGAGTGCTAATATGTGAAGAAATCACCACACTCGAAGAACATATACAGCTTCGCACACCATCAAATCCCGTCAAGAGTTTTTTATTATCCTCATAATAAACATAGAATGAGCCATTCTGTTGATAAGCAGTGGATAAAAAAGTGTATAAGGCTGGGTATAAAGATGTGGGGAAAGCTGTAGAGAAGTCCCCTCCGTGACATAATTGAAACATGCATATTTTTATGAAGGGAAAATGGAGAGTAGTTGGTTTTGTAATTGCTGTAGTACTGCTCATTCTTGGTGTCTATCTCTCCATCCAACCCTCAAATACACGTGAGTGGAATAAAGACCAGACAGTACTCCCCTCCGCCATCATCACAGGAGACGAGGTAGTAATTCAAAACATCAGAAACTTCACCTATGCATCAACGACTGAATATACAATTGCATACTACGATAAAACATTTAATCTCTCACAATTAATATCCGTCGATTACATCGTCGAACCATTTGGGAGCATTGGTGCGGCACATACATTCCTCAGTTTTGGATTTGAAGATGGCTCATACGTTTCTATTTCAGTGGAGATCCGAAAGGAAGTTGGCGAGTCATTTTCACCTTGGAAAGGTCTTCTCAAGCAGTATGAAATAATGTATGTCATTGCTGATGAGCGAGACGTCGTGAAACTCCGAACTAACTATCGAAAAGATGATGTCTTCCTCTACCCTGTTCTGACCACGAGAGAACACATGAAAACGCTTTTTATCGACATGATAGAAAGAGCTAATGCACTTGCCCAAAAACCTGAGTTTTACAACACAGTCACAAATAACTGCACGACGAATATTGCGCACCACATCAACAGTATTACTCCAGAGCGTATTTCATGGGATTACCGACTTCTATTCCCGGAAAATTCAGATGTACTCGCTCAGGAGCTTGGACTCATTGCACAAGGAATGAGTATTGAAGAGGCGCGCACAAAATATCAGATCAATGCAAAAGCAGAGCAGTTTGCCGATGCGGAGGATTTCTCAAATAGGATTAGGGAGTAGGTTGCTTTGAAAGTACAAAATCAAGGACATTGTTCGACATACTGTAGAATTCAACACAATCACCATAGTGATCAGGCACATCAAATATCTTATGACGAATGAGTGGTCCCCATGACCACTTTGAAATAACTGTTTCTTCATCTTCCATCAGGCCAATGTGACTTATTGTTCCATTACTTGTCCTGTAGACAATAAGACTACCGGCACGTGGGGTGCTTTCATGTTCAACGATTCCTTTCAGAATCATTTCATCAACTACTGGTCCAAGGTTACGAGTAAATTCCCATCCGTTATTTCCAAGTAATTCTGAGTGTCCTTGTAGTCCTAAGGCGTGCACGAAGCAATTATAATTTTGTTCTTCACTCGGCGGTGTAGCAAGTATCTCAAGTTCTGGAGGAATGAGTGACCGAATATTTGTTCCAAACAATTCTGTACGCCACCAATTTTCTTCATTTTCTAAAGAAACGAGCTTCCCAAGTTTTGCACGTAACTCAGGGTCCCCGTTTGATACATCTGGTCCTGTCTCACTTTCCATAGGTGTTTCCATATCTAAAAAGTATATCAAAGAATCATTCTAGGATTCTTAGTCTCGGGGGCTCAGTTACTCACAGCTCTACGAGATTGCTTCGAATCAATAGGTAAATCAATGCAAAAGCTGAACGCTACGCAGACGATGAAAACTTCTCAAAAAGGATTCGTGAGTAGCATAATTTATTGACCGACTGTCTCTTTAGTGGTAAAACAAACGTCGTTCTTTTACTACCCAAGGGAGCAGCGTTGAATACGACACTTTGTAAACAGCGAGAATTTTTCGCAAAAAGACTTTCCACCATCATCGAACAATACAGAGGGAGTCTGAAACCGCCGGAGTACAACCTTACCTTTGAGACACTGACACTTTTCCATGACCTCATCCTTCAAGGAAGGTTACTGGAACTGCGAAGCGAACGGAGGTATGTGAGTCGAGCGACCGCGACAGTAAAGAAAAGTCTCGCGGTGTCGACACACCCCAACATAGACTTTCGGAGGACGCTGACGCGACTCAAGGAAGAGCTTCGTAACCTACCTGAAAAGGATCTCGATCTTTACGAACTGGTGCCGGTGCTTGATGTGGTTCTCGATACCACAGGGATAGACATCGGGCGAACCTTCCCTGTCCTAGGAAAGCTCATGCCGTATCCGTACTTGCTTCACCACAAGATAGCAACTCGTCTCGCTGAGCTCAACAACCAGAACACGAAAAGTTCGCATGCGTAGAGACGGAAATCGCAGTACCTGGAGGTCACCCCTCCGGGTTTTTGTTTAGTAGAAGGTCCATTATTGCAGAAGAGGAGGGATTTGAACATTACATGTTCGGTACACCTTTCGCAGAAATAGCTCAAGGTCTTCGAACCCCTCGCGCAACTCACGCTGTTCGTTGCGGAAGAGGAGGGATTTGAACCCTCGATTAGGTTTCCCCAATGCCGGTTTTCGAAACCGGTGCCTTCAACCTCTCAGCCACTCTTCCCTGTTTGTTGACCTTATAAACTAGCATTTTTGACAATTTTTCGGTAGTATAGCCACGTTCGTAAGCGAACATCGGCCCCATCGTCTAACGGTTAGGACATCAGGTTTTCATCCTGGAAATCGGAGTTCGATTCTCCGTGGGGTCACCAATTGAAACTCATCTCGATAAATATAGAGGACCGGAATCACCTTGGGCGTGTTCTCCCATTTGTCGAGAAGGAACGACCAGACACTCTCTGTCTTCAGGAAGTTCTACAGCCAGATTTGAAGCGTTTTGAAGCACTAGGATACATGTGCTCTTTCTTGCCGATGACCCTCCTATCTGTCGAAGATGCAGGTATACCCTTTGGCATTGCAATATGTACTCGCCAGAAGAGCACGAAGCAATGGTCATTTTATTATCACCGAAATTCAGACACCTTCCCTCTCTTTAATGGTTCAAGTGTACAAAACATTCGTGACACCATGTATCGTTGCGTGCTCGGAGTACATGTTGATGTTGAAGGAGAAGATTTTAATATTGCAACAACACATTTTACCTGGACGCCCGATGGTATGGTAACTCATGAACAAGAGAACGATCTCGACATACTCTCAAAACACCCGTCTATACAAGAACCACACATTCTCTGTGGTGATTTTAATGTCCCTCGAGATCACAACTCCCTCTACATGAAATTGAGTGCGCTCTATACCGACAATATTCCTCGTGAATATTCATCAAGTCTCGACAGAGGTCTACACCGTCTCGGAAGCCATCCTGAGCGACAGCAGATGTTTAATGCATTCATGGTTGACTACGTGCTCTCAAAACCTCCCTATATCGTGAGTGACGTGCGGCTAGAATTTGGTATTAGTGATCATGCAGCTATTGTTGCTACCATCACTAAAGCGACCACGTAGCACTTATTCAACAGTGACTGATTTCGCCAGATTGCGTGGACGATCAACATTGAGACCTTTGGCGACACCAACATAATATGCAAAGAGGTGGAGTGGGATGGTCGAAAGAATGGGTTGTACACTCGGATGCACTTTCGGCACATAGATAACCTCATCAGCGATGTCGGCAATATTGAGGTCTCCCTCTGTTGCAATGGCGAGGACTGGAGCTTTACGTGCTTTTACTTCTTCAATATTTGAAATCATTTTTTCGTACACATCATCTTGTGGCACAAGTGCAATGACAGGAAAATTTTCATCGAGCATGGCGATAGAGCCATGCTTTAATTCTCCCCCGGGGTAGGCCTCTGCATGAATATAGGTGACCTCCTTAAGCTTCAAGGAACCCTCACTTGCTACCGGTGCGTGAAATTTGCGACCAATGTACATTGCATCGCGATGCTTTGCATATTTCTCTGCAATCTTCTTGATGTGCGCGTGCGAGTCCAGCACTTTTTGTGCTGACTCTGAGAGCGTACTTAATGCTGTTGCTATTTCTATACCAGCTTCTTGTGTGAGACCTCGCTCTCGTCCGATGAGAAGTGTAATTAAAACAAATGCAGTAATTTGAGAGATAAATGCTTTCGTTGAGGCGATACTCACTTCGGGTCCAGCATGATTATAAATGCCAGCATCAGTCTCACGAGCG
>CAZCWH010000059.1:0-4782 GCA_964502345.1 uncultured Candidatus Saccharibacteria bacterium
GAGGAAGTGTTGGAGGTGGTGGGGGAGGTGGAGGAGGCGGAAGCTGGTGACCCTAAAGTACAGAGCGTAGCGACAATACTTTAGGAGTCCGTCTCTACAATGCTTTTCATAATGCTTTGTAGAGACGCCGTAATCAAACGCTTCGTAACTATTCTAAGCACTTAAATGACCCAACAGTCTCTGTAAGAAAACCTGAAATATATTTTTAGGAGTCCGTGGCCTAGAAGTTAAAGAGCGTAGCGACTATAACTTCTGGTCTGTCACCTTTTTCTTTTCATTATGAAAAAGGTTACCGCAAAAAACCCTGAATAACCCAACATAGCGCACACGCATATTTTTCTGTAAAATAAACCCTATGACACTCTATACACATCAAGGCGAAAATGTTCGAAAAACATGGGTGCTCATGGGGTTTTTTCTTGCACTGGTCATTGCTATTGGGTATGGAGTGAGTTGGTACCTTGGTAGCCCTACGATTCTGTACTTCTTCATTATTTTTGCACTCGTTATGAATGTGGGTAGCTACTGGTTTTCCGACAAACTTGTGTTGAGTATGACGGGAGCAAAATCAGCTTCCCGCGCAGAGTATCCTGATCTGTGGAATATTGTTGAAAATCTTTCAATCACTGCTGGTCTCCCAATGCCTAAGGTGTATGTAGTCAATGACCCAGCACCAAATGCCTTTGCTACTGGTCGTGATGCTGAGCATGCTGTGGTTGCTGTGACCACTGGGCTCATGCAGATTCTTGAGCGGACGGAGCTCGAAGGGGTGATTGCTCATGAACTCTCGCATATTGGTAATCGTGACATGCTCGTCATGACGGTCGCGGTGGTGCTTGCAGGATTTGTAGCTATCGTTGCAGATTTTTTCATGCGTTCACTCATGTGGGGTGGCGACAGACGTGATAAAAGTCCAATTTTTCTTATTGTTGGAATTGTAGGTATTATTTTGGCACCGATTGCTGCAAAACTTATCCAGCTCGCAGTTTCACGAAAACGTGAATATCTCGCAGATGCTTCTGGTGCACTCCTTACACGCTATCCCGAAGGTCTCGCGTCAGCACTCGAGAAAATATCTGGGTATGCTCGTCCTATGCAAAGAGCAAATCATGCCACCGCGCATCTCTTCATATCCGATCCATTTGCAGGACAAGGCAACAGAAGTGTCACTCAAAAGATAGGTGGACTTTTTCAGACTCATCCTCCAGCACAGGATCGCATCAAGATACTTCGTGGGATGGACATGTAGAACTACATCACAGGGATTGATTGAGTAATTTTTTTATGTTCATATAGGAACAGAAGCGGTTCCCTAACATATCTGGAGGATTCAATGTCAGCCATTAAGACTACAGTTAAACCAAAACTGTGTGTGGAATGTGCGATAAAAGACATTGCGCTCGCAGGCAGGAGCGCTCGGATTCAAGAGCTTGAGACGCAACTTGCGTTGGTCATCCTGCAAAATGAACAACTCGAAGAAGATAAACGCAAGCTCCACGTACGGCTCTCTGAAGACTCGCTCACAGGTCTCGATAGTCGCAGACTTTTCACCAGTGCTCTACAGCATTGGCACAGTCTCGCTGAACGGAAAAAGCGCGGGTATAGTTACTGCTTAGCGCTCATAGATCTAAACGGGCAGAAAGCCGTTAACGATAGGTATGGTCACCCAGGAGGTGACATGGTCCTTGTGCATTTTGCGACGTTCCTCAAAAGCCAGATGCGTAGTGGGGATTATGTGGCACGGATTGGAGGTGACGAGTTTGCTATCCTGTTGCCACTCACTGCGATTAGTGGCGGTCGGAAACTTATCACTCGTCTCACTGAGCGTATGGATACGGAGCTCAGTATCTGTATAGAGGGTGAGACGTTACGGTACTCAGCATCTGTCGCGGTTGGAGGGTATCGCCGTGGGGAAGAAGCATCAGTATTCTTAAAGCGAGTCGACGATGCGCTCTACCGTGCAAAGCGTCGAGCGAAGAAATCTGCCACAAATGAGGTCATCATCTGCTGAAGAAGTATTGCAAAGGCCCGCAAACACTGCGGGCCTTCTTTTTATAATCCTTGCGAGCAGGATGTATTGCAAATCATGTATTTTTGTGCTATAATATAAACCGTTTTGTTCTCTATGCGAGGCAAATGTGCATACACGCAGGGTAAAAAACAACGCAAAACAGCACGTTGTGTGCCAAAGCTGTCTTCGTCTTCAGGCTGAGATTCAGAAACTCAAGGAGGAGCAAAAGGAACGAGATCGTGCGCATCAGGAGGAGCTTCGACTCGATTACCTCACGGGCATTTTCAATCGTAGAGGTTTCGATGAAATGCTCGCTAAGGAGGTGGCGAATGCTTCGCGGCATCGTCAGCCTCTCTGCTTTGCCATCTGTGACATTGACTATTTTAAAAGAATCAATGACACCTACGGGCACGCGGTTGGTGACACGATTTTGCGCGAAGTTGCCGGCCTGCTATCCTCCCTGTGTCGTGTGACAGATGATGTTGCTCGACTCGGGGGTGAGGAATTTGGCATCATCCTCCGGTTTACCGACATCGAGGGCGCGTACACATTCATCGAACGCCTACGCTCCGCTATCGAGGCGGAAATCGTCCTGTACCAAGAAAACAACACTGTCGTTCAGTGCACCGCATCATTCGGCGTTGGGCAACTCAGGGATGGCGAGACAATCGACATGCTCATGAAAAGAGTGGATACCGCCCTCTATGAAGCCAAGCGTGAGGGAAGAAACAAAGTTGTATCGGTGTAACGCAGTGAATACTGCGAACGCCGCTCCCACGTTTGGGGGCGGCGTTTTCTTTTTGGTGGATGGTATAATTTGGGTATGGAAATACCTGCAGAACAACTTGCTCGCCTTGAGCAAAAAATAGATGCGACATTTGCTGCAACAGAAAAGACGCGCAAATATATTTTAACAATGACTATTATTACCGTAGTAACCATCGTACTTCCACTTCTTGCGGCAGTGTTCATCATACCGATGGCGATAAGCTCACTCGGAAGCGCATACGGACTCTGACCCTAAAATAATAAGCGAAGCTTATATATTTTAGGAGTCCGTCGACACAATGCTTTTCCTAATGCTTTGTAGAGACGCCATAGTCCAATGCTGAATAGCCAGACATTCAAGTGCAATTCCACTCTAGCCTCGGCAGAATTGCCTGTTCAAGGTAAAATACAACCACAATGAATGTAGCGAAATTCCTTACCGGTTGGTCTATGGTGATTATTATCCTCGTACTCGCGAGTGCGGGGGCGTTTTTAAATAGAGATAAAATATTGGCTTTGGCATCCACCATTCAAGCACGGTTCACTCCACCAAATTTGGAAGCTGGACTGGTGCGTTATTGGAGTTTCAATGGTGCAGACCTCACTGATAAAGTGTATGACCGTAGTGGGCAGGGTAATAATGGATATTTCGTTGGCGGTGCCACCTCAACCGCAAAAGTGCCAGGAAAGATTGGTCAAGCGCTCAATTTTGATGGAAGTAATGATTATGTCGGCCTACCCAGCACACTTACGTTGAGCAGGGGTAGCATATCAGTCTGGGTAAAGGGAAATTTTAATTCATCTCCAGCGGCCCATTATTACATCTTTGGTGGAATTGCTGGCGGAAATAGTTTTACTTTGGAATACAATGCCTTCACTGATCATGATAATTTCGCGATGACCTATCGAGGGTCTTTCGGCAACACCGTGTATGTCGTTTCACCCGATAATGGGCCGAGTAATGCGTATATTGCAGGCTGGCACCATATAGTTGGCACATGGGATGTAAATCTCCAAGGAAAAATTTATATTGATGGGGTTCTTTTGGGGACTGACAATACAACCACAGGTACTCTATCGAACCTAGTGAATACTATTGGTCAACATAATGGTGGAGAACGGTGGGCGGGTTTAATAGACGAGCTTCGTATCTACAGTCGTGTCCTCTCACTAGAGGAAGTACAGCACCTTTACAATCAAGGAGGAGGCTCAAAGGTGCAGGCGTCACAGAATGATCAAGTAGCTAACGGCCTCGTCGGTCTCTGGAGCTTCGATGGATCTGATGTGACCGACAAGGTGTACGACAGAAGTGGAAATGGGAACAATGGATTTTTAGTTAACATGTCGACGACGACTGCAAAGGTCCCAGGCAAAATAGGGCAGGCACTTGAGTTTGATGGGACAGACGACAGGGTATCAACATCAGATATAGCGGCAATAGATACTGCGACAGCACTCTCAAGTTGTGTATGGGTCAAGAATGATACAAACACCACTGACGACATGATTGTTCAGAAGTACGCGGCAGGCGACGATGGCTGGAGTTTCCAGCGAGACGATGTAGGGGCAGGAAGTGGGCGCACGGATATGTATGCTCTCTACCTTGCTGACAGTGTTGACTCGGATACTGTCCGGGTAGAAGGTGCTACGGGGACTTCAATTACTGGTATTTGGAATCACGTCTGTTTCACATTCTTAGCAGGGAGTGCCACAGGAGCAAGGTTGTATGTGAATGGAGTGGAGGATGTAAATAGCCCAGTGAGCACAGCCAGTGTTGGAGCAATTAATGGTGGAACGAGCCCGGTAGAAATCGGTGCAACTGGAGCTGGCTCTTCTCCACATGACGGACTACTCGATGATGTGCGTATTTATACGAGAGTTCTTTCAGCTGATGAAATATGGCATCTCTATAATATCGGCGTAGCTTCGAAAGCGAATGCCTCTCAAAATGATGAAATGACAAGTGGCCTAGTCGGCCTCTGGAGCTTCGATGGCGCTGACGT
>CAZCWH010000060.1:0-4474 GCA_964502345.1 uncultured Candidatus Saccharibacteria bacterium
TTATTGTTGGTTCGGTCAGTGTGCTTTACGTAGCGGGACAGCACTATGGCGCAGTATATTCATTCAATCAGAGTGGGCGTGCTGTCCAAGAAGGAGCATCAACCGATGAGGTGAGCATCCAAATTGAACAAGCCTTCCAGGTTTCGAAAAACGATATGTACGCGAGGCGTATTGCTGAATATAAGCTTGCAAAGATGGGGCAGTTGCTCACGATTCCTAACCCAACTGCAGAAGAACAGAAAGAGTTTGAAACTGCACTTGTCGACGCGGTGAATGCCGCAACCCGCGCAACAGAAGTGGATGATACTGAACCAGCAAACTGGAACGTGCTTGGAGCAATCTATAATGTGCTCGTGACTGCAAATAAGGAGAGTGTATATGACCGTGCTCTTGAAGCACTTACCAAAGCGCGAGACCTTGATCCAATGAATCCGAGCGCACACCTCTCTCTTGCCATTTTTGAAGCGCGAGCAGGGAATCTTGAATCTGCGCGCACATACGCTGAGGAGTCAGTTGTTCTAAAGCCAGATTACATTGATGGATACTTCTTCATTTCTCAGCTCGACATCAATTCAGGAGATATCCCGTCTGCCATTTCTGCTTCGCAAGCAATGATATCGCTCGAACCACAGAATCCTTCACGCTACTATCAACTCGGTGTGCTCGAATCGGCTCAGCAAAATAGTGAGGGGGCAGCCCTTGCATTTGAGCGGGCCGTGCAACTTGATACAAACTTTGCAAATGCGCGATATCTGCTTGCACTCAACTATGATGCCGCTGGTCGCAAGGAGGAAGCGAAAGCACAACTCGAAAAAGTCCTTGAACTTAACCCTGGAAATGAAGGCGTACTATTCCTACTTGATGCACTAAAGAATGGTAAATCACTTGCTGACGCGTTGACGCCACCTACTGAGACTCCCGTAGTTACAGAGGCCTCAAAAGTGAGTAAAGATAATGAAGCAGTGATTACTGATGAGGAACCGGATTCTCCACTCGTGACGCCGGTTAATACGGCTCCAGAAGTCGACACTGAAGGCGGAGCAGAATAGCAAATGGTTCGCAGTGTACTACAGGTAGTGTATAGGGAAGTACGTGGCCTTCATCAAGCCGCATATGTACTTGCTGTATTTACGTTTGGTTCACAATTGCTCGCACTCATTCGCGACCGTCTCCTTGCACACCAGTTTGGAGCGGGTACCGACCTCGATCTCTACTATGCTGCGTTTCGCATTCCTGATTTATTGTATGTGCTCTTTGCGTCAACACTCTCTGTATATGTACTTATTCCGTTTGTTGCTGAACGCATACAGGGGACTGACTCTACACGTGCACGAGCGCTTCTCTCGCAGATTTTTTCACTCTTTCTGATTGGATATAGCGCGCTCGCATTCGTTATTGGTCTCTGTGCTCCTTTTATTGTGCAATTTCTTTTTCCTGGCTTTGCAGCTGAAGGTGAAACACTGGTGCTCATGATTCGAATACTCCTCCTCCAGCCATTCTTACTCGGTATATCGAGTCTCCTCGGGGTGATTACACAGTTTAATCACCGATTCGTCCTCTATGCAGTAAGTCCACTTCTCTATAATCTCGGTATCATCTTTGGACTCATCGTCCTCTATCCTCACTATGGACTCATGGGGCTTGGGCTCGGAGTGGTTATCGGTGCACTCGGGCATCTTGTGGTGCAACTCCCCTTTATTATTGAAAGTGAACTCGCTCCTCGTTTCATATTCAAGCTTTCATGGAAAGATTTGCGTGATGTGTTTATAACGTCACTGCCTCGCGCTCTCACGCTCTCACTGCACCAACTCGTACTCCTGTGTCTTATTGGCTTTGCAAGCATTATGACCGTGGGTTCTGTATCGGTATTTCAATTTGCGTTTAACCTACAATCAGTGCCTCTCGCCATTATAGGAATGAGCTACTCAGTTGCCGCCTTTCCACTCCTTGCTCAGATGTTTGCCGAGAAGCGTCATGATGAGTTTAGTAATCACATTATGACGGCTCTCCGGCACATTATTTTTTGGTCACTCCCCGTCGTGGCACTCATGATAGTGGTACGTGCTCAATTTGTTCGCGTTATTTTAGGAACGGGGGAGTTCGACTGGAACGACACACGTCTCACTGCCGCTGTGCTCGCTATCTTTGCTTTATCACTCACCGCGCAGGCGATTCATATGCTTATTGTTCGAGCACTCTACGCTCGAGGAGACACACGATTACCATTTGTAACAACGCTCTTTTCTTCACTCCTTGCACTCGTCTTTTCATTTGCCGGCTTCATCCTCTTCCAGTCATTTCCTCAAGTACAGAACATTATTGAATCACTCATGCGACTCGAAGGTGTGCCTGGAACTGAGATTCTTGCACTTCCTCTCGGCTATTCACTTGCGATTATCATAAACAGTGCCGCGCTCATTGTGTACTCAAGAAAAGAACTTTTGGTCAATGTTCGCGTACTTACACTCAATCTCTTTCGTGCATTCACCGCGGCAGTCGTCGCGGGTATTGTGGCGTACGGAACGCTTAATTTCATTGTTGTTGGCATTCAGACTGACACACTCCTCGGTATCTTCCTTCAAGGCTTCTTTGCATCAGTTGCAGGCTTCATTGCTGCACTCTCTACATACTTTGCACTCCGGAGCCCAGAACTTTCTGAGGTATACCGTTCACTCCATCGACGTATTTTTAAGACTGAAGTCATTGGACCACAGGATGAAGACCATCTTGCCGTCTAGAAGCGCATAGATTCGCTCTATGGTAGAGTAGGGCCACAAAAGGACGTATGACACATATAAGGAATTTTTCAATTATTGCCCATATTGACCACGGAAAATCAACGCTGGCTGACCGCATGCTCGAAATCACTCATACTGTTGAGGCTCGAAAAATGAAGGAGCAGGTGCTTGATTCTATGGATCTTGAGCGTGAGCGAGGTATCACGATAAAGATGCAGCCGGTTCGTATGGCCCATACGTACAAGGGTACAACCTACGAGGTGAATCTTATCGACACCCCCGGGCACATTGATTTCTCGTACGAAGTCTCACGTGCACTTAAGGCGGTCGAAGGGGTACTCCTCCTTGTTGACTCAACACAAGGTGTGCAGGCACAGACGCTCTCGGTACTTCAAATGGCACGCGAACAGGGACTCACTATTATTCCGGTACTTACAAAAATCGACGTTCCGCACGCGCGAAAAGAAGAAGTCGCAAGTGAGGTAGTGGCACTTCTTAAGTGTGACATAAGTGAGATTCGCTACGTATCAGGGCGTACCGGAGAGGGTGTTCTTGAACTCCTTGATTTAATTTGTGACCGTATCCCTCCGCCAAAAAAATCTGAGGCAGATTCATTCAGAGGACTTGTCTTTGACTTCAAGTATTCAAATCATCGTGGGATTATCGTCTACTTCAGAGTATTTGATGGTACTGTTAAAAAGAATGATGAGCTTCGCTTTCTTGCTGCCGAGAAGAATTTCGTTGCGCTTGAGGTAGGGATCCTTTCTCCAGAGGAGAAACCAGTTGAAGAACTTAATTCAGGAGAGATTGGATACATTGTGACTGGTATCAAGGAACCAGGTGTCGCTTCAGTGGGTGACACGCTCGCTCTGCAGCGCGGCTCACGAGAACTGCTTGTTGGGTATCGGTCCGTTCCACCTGTGGTCTGGGCATCAATTTTTCCTGAAAGCCAGGATGACTTCACGATTCTGAAGCAAGCACTCGATAGGCTCAAGATGTCAGATTCATCACTCTCGTACGAAGAAGAGTCTTCTGGAGTACTGGGACGCGGATTTCGCTGTGGTTTCCTTGGCATGCTTCACCTCGAAATTGTGACAGAGCGTCTCCGGCGTGAGTTTGATGTTGAAATAGTGATTACCTCACCTTCGATTGTGTATGAAATCCATTATGAGAATGGAAAGGTGGAGGAAGTCTATGCCGCCTCACGATTCCCTGAGTATGGAACAAAAATGACCGTGCGTGAACCGTGGGTCCTTGCGCAGATTATTCTTCCGCCCGAGTACCTTGGGGGAGTGATGGCACTTCTCTATGATCACGAAGCAAGTGTCCTCGAGACAGAGGTGTTCGGCGATGGAAGAAACCTACTCACTGCTGAAATGCCCCTTCGTGAACTTATGCGTAATTTTTTCGACAAGCTTAAGAATGCTACGAGTGGGTATGGCTCACTTTCCTATGAGATAGCAGAGATGCGACCAGCTGATGTCACCAGACTTGATGTGCTCGTTGCTGAAGATATTGTTCCTGCATTTTCACGTGTTGTTGGGCTTCGACGTGCTGAAATTGAAGCGAAATCTGTTGTCGAAAAATTGTATACAACGCTACCTCGGCAAATGTTTGTTACGAAGATTCAAGCTAAAGCAATGGGGCGCATTATTTCATCTCGTACGCTTTCAGCAATGAAGAAGGATGTTACTGGATACCTCTATGGAGGTGACATTACTCGTAAGATGAAGCTT
>CAZCWH010000061.1:0-4430 GCA_964502345.1 uncultured Candidatus Saccharibacteria bacterium
GGCGGAGCCGGGGAGCCTTTGGGTTGAACTGATTGTGCCCAGCGATTCCTTGCTGCTTCCGCGCCGAGTGCTATCGTGAAGTCATGGTTTCATTCAATTTGAATAGACGAATATGGGTTCTGTTGACCATGCTCGTGCTTACCCTCCTTCTTGCGGTCGGTTTCTTCTATTCGACACGACCGCTCGGTAACGAACTAGCCACAAAGAAGGAGGTGTATGAAAGCAATCTCTTTGAAAATAAAGCTGGCGGCTATACATTCGCAGTACCGGCAGGGTGGAGCGTAGAAATAGGTGCAGGAGATCCATCCAGTACTGCACTAAGACCGGCAGGAAAATTACCAAATCCAGAGCAACATTATTATGAGGATATCTTGATAAGCGTCGTTCCCAATCCGCAAAATCTTACCTTAGCTGAGTTCTATGCCAAGACCTCAGACGTTACCCCAATTGACTTGTTTACTTACTCGGAAACCCAGACACCTCTCGTTATTAGTGGTGGAATTGAAGCCATTCTATTTCATAATGTCTTAGGATTTTTTACTAGTACGATCCTTAGTGTAAGAGCGAATAATCGAGTGATTGAAATAGCAGACGTTGAACAGGCACATCAACGTGATGGTATTTTCGATGCACTTATTTCAAGTTTCGTGGTTGATTTACCGCCTGATCCTGGTGAAGCAGGCAAAGCAACAGTAAAGGGAATTGACTCGAACAACAATGGTGTTCGAGATGATGTAGAGCGATGGATTGCGTTCACATTTCAAGATGCAAAAACCAGGTCGACGTTGACTCAAGCAGCCCGTGCTCTCGAAAGAACGATCAGTTCATCGAATGGGCAAGAGGCCCAACAAAGTGGGCAAGATCTAGATAGCTCCATAGCGTGCCTAGACGCACGGCTAGGGGCATTGGTCGCTCGTGACGTGTACGGGGAGCTCTTCGGGGTAGTATTCAATACTGAATTGCGGGTTCGAGCAAATCAGACATTCCGGTCGCGAGTCCAGCCTGGCCTTTTTCCAGAAGAATATCCCAATGACGGCTGTATTTAAGGCACGCTCTCCCCTCCCACTTTACTTCCCCGGTCATCCCTCTACCATTGCAGTATTTCATTCACCGACGATCAGATCGATTCCTCCTACTCCGCCATGCTATCCTAGTATAAGCAGCTCCTAATCAACTATGTACGGAGGAGAAAACCATGTCCATTTTCCGACGTCTGGTGCTCGTGGTTACGTTTCTCATCGTCGGGTACTTTGCAGTATATGCGGGGGACGGTGTAAAACTCCTGAAGGACGGGCCGGCGAATGAGTACAACGAACCAGCTGTCGCGCTGGTCGTGGTTGGCTTCGTCTCAGCAGTTGGTGCGCTACTCTGGTTTTCTGCGCTTTCTTCACAACTGAAAGGAGACGCACAGAAACAGGCGGAAACAGCACTGAAGGCAGTCGTCGCTCTAGTCTGTCTTTCGTTTGTGTTCGGCTACCTCGCAACCCCGTTCAAGGAATTCGGGGATTACCCATGGGAATGGAGGACTCGGTACTTTTTTCTCCTTCTCATAGGTTTCGTGCCCATGGTCTTTCTGATCGAAAGTGTAGTCACCGACAGTTTCAAAATGGCAGTTAAGGTCTTGTCGAAAAAGAGCGAGGTGACCAGGCCTGATTTTCCTTCAGGATGATGACTGTTGAGGAATCGCCCGTCTCGATTTATGAGGCGGGCGAGCTTTTTTATATTTCAATACCAAGCAAAAAGCCCCTTGCGGGGCCTTTGCTGTGATGGGAAATAGCGGATGTATATCCGTGGTTTCCCACGTTGTATATATAGCGTGTGTTGGTGTACATGAACCAACACATTAATACCTCCGCTACATAAAAAGTATACCACATTGGTTTTGAGATAAGAATGTAAAATCCCCGGAAGCCTGAGCTTCCGGGGATTTTAGTAGGAGTGGTTACTTTACAGCATCCTTGAGTGCCTTCGCAGCGCGGAACTTTGGAACGCGCATTGATGGAATCTCAATAGTCTCACCAGTTCGTGGGTTACGACCTGTGCGAGCATTACGTGTCTTAGTAGAGAAAATACCGAGTCCTGCGACTGATACTTCTTGACCCTTCTTAAGAGAGTCAACGATGCTATCAATTGCAGTTTCAACTGCACGTTCTGCATCTGCACGAGTACCTCCGACGACCTCGTGAACCTTGTTGATGATGTCTGCCTTATTCATACTGTAAAAATTTGTACTTATGGCGTGTAATATTTTTTGTTCCTCTGTTCTGCTGCCAGATATTATGGCTACAAACAATTATATAGTACGGTATTTGTTGTGCAATACACTACCGTCTATTAAGAAAGTGTGTTGTGATTTTTTATCATCTGCAATAGTGTATCTCACAAAATCAAAACTGCTCGTTTTCATACTGAAAACGAGCAGTGTGATTACACACAATGAAGGTTATTTTGCGTATTCAATTGCTCGAGATTCGCGAATCACATTCACTTTAATCTCTCCCGGATAGCGTAGCTTCTCTTCTATATCCGTGGCTATACTGCGCGCTAGATTGTGAGCTTCAAGATCAGAAATCATTTCTGGGTTCACAATGACACGTACTTCACGTCCCGCTTGAATTGCAAATGCTTTTTCAACGCCCGGCATGTCAGTCGCAATTTTTTCAAGCTCACCAAGGCGTTTAATATAGTTCTCAATAGAGTCACGTCGAGCCCCTGGACGTCCACCTGAAATTGCATCAGCAACCTGCACAACAATAGATTCAGGCGTTTCATATGGATATTCCTCGTGGTGAGCACGCATTGCAAGAATGACACGCTCATCAACTTCATACTTCTCAAGAATACGAATACCAATTTCTACGTGCGTTCCTTGAACTTCTTGGCTCACTGTCTTTCCAATGTCATGGAGAAGTGCTCCTGCGCGTGCAACTCCTACGTCAGCACCTATTTCCTCAGCAATGATTGCGGCGATGTGTGCCATTTCAACTGAGTGCCAGAGCACATTTTGTCCGTAGCTCGTGCGGAAATGGAGACGACCAAGTATTTTCACCAAGTCAGGGTGGAGATTAGGAACTCCAGCCTCATAGGCAGCCTTTTCTCCCATCTTTCGCACGATGGTACCCACTTCTTTGCGTGCCTTTTCAACGACCTCCTCGATCTTTGCTGGCTGGATTCTTCCATCTGAGAGAAGCATCTCAAGCGCAACACGCGCAATCTCCCGGCGAACCGGATCAAATGATGAGAGCGTGATGTGCCCTGGGGTATCGTCGATGAGCACATCGACACCTGTTGCACGTTCAAATGCGCGCACATTGCGTCCTTCTTTTCCGATAATCTTTCCTTTTATTTCCTCGTTAGGAAGTTCAATTGTCGAGCTCATGATGTCCACACGGAGTGAATTACCAATGCGGTGAATTGCCGAAGTGATAATTTCACGAGCTTTGTCATCGAATTGTTCGTCACCACGAATACTCATCTTTTGTATACGTTTCAAGATGTCTTGTTCGTAATCCTTTTCGATATTGGCAACGACACGCTCATATGCCTCTTCTTTGGTGAGACCTGCTACTTCCTCGAGTTTAGTTTCTATTTCAGTCTTTCGTAGATCGAGTTGAGACTTTATTTCACGTACTTGCTCAATCTTCCCACGTACAGACTCAACTTCTGAATCGAGATCCATTTGTCGTTTATCAAGAAGCTCCTCCTTCTTGATAAGGCGTTCTTCAGTTTTATTATTCTTTTCCTCCTGTTCCTTGAATGCTTGTTTCGTTTCTTTCTCGAGTGTTTCAGCCTTTGCTTCAGCTTTTTCTAGTATCTTGATTGCCTTTTCCTCAGCTTCAATCAACTTCTCTTTAAGAGAAAGCTCAATTGATTCCTTCTTGCTAAGTGCGTGTAAGTATCGAAGATAGTACCCCAAAGCAATGCCGACGAGACCAGCGCCCAAAAGCGCGATAATCACTTGTATTGGCATAGTGGTTCATGTACGGACGGTGCACTACATATGTGAATTGAATTGTCGAAGTCGAAGAGTGTGTCAGAAATGAGTGCAGGAACGTACGGTAATCTTTATCAATAATCGACAACCTCACAGTACCAGAAGAATTAATGGGTGTCGAACGGGCGAGGGAATTGAGCCGTAAAAAGAAACAGCCGGCACCTGAACGGTGCCGGCTGTTTCTTAAAAAGCGCTTTATTTAAGTATGTCATCAACCAGGGTCAAGTTTGTAATTCGCTGCGCTCATAACAACTTTCTCCCCGACCTCATTCGTTCGGACATTAGGAAAGTGTCCTCACATCATTCCGGCTTCTCGTTGATGACGAACGACGCATTGGCGTCGTTCTATATCCTCAATTACTTGAGGATATCATCAACGAGACCGTATTTCTTGGCTTCCTCTGCAGTCATGAAGAAATCACGATCAGTATCTTTT
>CAZCWH010000062.1:0-4395 GCA_964502345.1 uncultured Candidatus Saccharibacteria bacterium
TTTCCTTTTTTTTCAGCTAGGTTTTTAAGACGTACAGTAACCGTATCAATCAATACTTCAAGATCAACTGTGTCAAACACAATGCTTTCAAGTGTATCGACGCGGCTGAAGAGCAGTAAGTTATTCAAAATTTCAGTGATATGGTCGATCTCTTCAACATTCTGTTCGAGGAGCTCACTCGTGGGTGAGTCAGGGTCCAGATCAAGTCGCGCAACCTCATTCTGAGTCTTTATAATGGCAAGGGGAGTGCGAAGTTCGTGCGCTACACTCGCTATAAACCTACGTTGCACGATGAGTGAATCACGCACAGGGTTAAGAGCAAGTCGAGTTACCAGCAAGCTTACGAGAATTGATACGAGGACTACAATCCCATACACCACTGACTGTGCAAAATTGATTTCACGGTTCACTGTATCAAAGACATCAGTCGGTGAGCTACCGAGCATAACTATATTGTTGAGTGACTCAACGATACCGGTGAGCGTAATGCGCTGTGCATATTCGAGAAGTCCGATTGTCACAAACACAATCACAATAACTGAGATTATGTGGAATGATATTATCTTCGCACGTGTAAGGAGAAATACATCTGTCTTGTACTTAAGGTACAAGTCGATAGCCCACTCCTTCCACGGTCTCAATAAGTATTTTTTCTTCGGTTTGTCCAAGCTTTTTTCTAAGGTTTTTAACATGTACATCAACTACGTTACTGAATGAATTAAAGTTGAAATCCCACACATGGTCAAGTATCAGTTCTCGATCAAGTATTTGGCCTGGATGCCTCATAAAGAACTCAAGTAGGGCAAATTCCTTAGCGGTGAGTTTTACTTCCTTTTCCTGATTAAACACTTTATGTGTTCCAGGGTTGAGGCGCAAATCACCGGCTATGAGCTCGACAGGAAGTGACTCATCCGGTCGACGCATCAACGCTTGAATTCGGGCAACGAGTTCAGCAAAGGAGAATGGCTTGGTGAGATAGTCGTCAGCACCGGAATTCAGGAGTGACACTTTATCGGCTGTAGCATTTTTTGCGGTGAGGACCAAAATTGGAGTGGTTATGTTTCGCTCTCTGAGTGTACGACAGATATCGAGTCCGCTCCGTCCTGGAAGCATAAGGTCAAGCATAATGACATCATAGGAACTATGATGAATTACAAGATGTTCGGCTGCCTCGTTTCCATTTGCACGATGGTCAACTGCAAAACCCTGATGCTCAAGCCCGCGTTTAATTGCGTTGGCAAGCTTTATTTGATCTTCTGCAATAAATACTCTCATAGTGAACTATTAGATTACGTTTCCAGTATAGGATTGCGGTGATGAAGGATTCATGAAGTTTGTTTGTAACCCATTACTGATACTTCTAAATTCATGTCTAGAATGGCTTAAAATATGTGTGAATGTAAACATGAGTGCATGATGTATGAGTTTTATAATCTCCCCAAGCCATGAAATTGTCGCAGGCAGGTTTCAAGGCGATTTATCGACATTGGTTTTGTAATATGATAATCACAGCCAGCTTCTTTTGACTGCTCTCTGTCCTCTCGCTGACCGTAGCCAGAAAGAGCAATAATCAGATTATTGAAACCACCGAGGCGTAACTTGGTTGCCACCTCATAACCAGTTATGTCAGGTAGACCAATATCGAGGAGGATGACCTCAGCTCCAAATTCTTTGGCTATGTCGAGGGTGGATGTGCCAGAGTATGCGACTCGTGCTTCGTGTCCCTTGAGCGTGAGAAGTTTTGCAAGAGAATCTGCCGCCGCATGATTGTCATCCACAACCAAGATTTTGCTTTTGGGTACAGGGGCAATACTCGGTAGCGTCATGTCACTCTGCCTCAAGGTCTCTTCACTATACGGTAAAGTGATTGTAAATGTGCTGCCTTGATTAAGGCCAGGACTCGCTGCACGAATTGTGCCTCCGTGGAGCTCCACAATGTGTTTGGTGAGTGATAGTCCGACCCCAATGCCACCCGTGTGCGATGTGCCAGCTTCCTTTGCCTGCCAGAATGCATCAAAGACTTGAGGGAGGTGTTCAGGAGTAATTCCTATTCCGTTATCCTTCACGATAATGCTAATGTTGCCACTTTCTCGCTTTGTTGAAACTTCGATGGTACCACCATACTTTGTATATTTAGCAGCATTACTAAGGATGTTAACAAGCGCTTGTTCTATGCGTAGAGGATCAACGTTTAGCCATACATTGAGTTTGCATGTCGGGTCGAGTACAAATGTATGCCCTCGGTCCATAACAGACTTTGTGAGGGTCACTGCTCGTTCGATCATCTCACTGAGGAATGACCGTTCGATTTGTAGTTGAAATTTGCCTTGTGTTATTCGGGTAACATCAAGAAGATCATCAAGCATTCTTCTCATCGCATGTACCTGGTAGTGTGCTGAGGTAATCAGTTCTTGTGTAGGAGCATCAAGCTGCTGTTCTTGAAGTATCTCGAGAGTTGTCTTTATTGGTGCAAGTGGGTTACGTAATTCATGGGCAAGTACGGAGATGAAGTTATTTTTCACTGCACCTTCCTCTTCAATTTTGACCAGCGCGTTCTGTAGCTCTCGTACTGTATTAAAGCGTTCTTTCACAAGGGCTGAAAACGCATAGAAAATTGGTATAACAATGAAAAGGAAAAGTTCAGTGGAGACGAGTCGACTATTGAGTGCACGTTCTGGGTGAGGGACGAGAAAAATACCAAGAATACCAATGCCGGTCGTTGTAATAATTGAAAGTGCTACGATTTTGCTTGAAAATCGGAAGCATATCCAGAAATGGGTAAGGAAGAATATGGTGAAAAATATAAATGTAAATTCAGAATTTCCAGATTGCCAGAAGAGTACATATATAGACGAAATCAAGAGAGAGGCGACAATGGTCGCCTCAACTGATGATTTAGAAATGCTCCGCTCACTCGATCTCATCCAGGTAATGATGAGTGGAGTTAAAGTGAGCGCGCTGAATGTGTGACCCGCCCATGCGCGGCTCCAAGAGATGTACGCAGAAACTGAAAGACTTTCAGTAAGTAACGAGGCAACTGTTGCGATTGTGGGTGCAATTGCAGACGTCACGACAATGACCCATACAAAAATTATAAGATTCTTTATAGATGCAAAGTCACCCTCGAATTCAAATCGTTGTAGTAAGTACACACAGGCAATAATTCCAAGAATCTGCCCAAGGGGAATAAGGATTGCCGTTGAAATAATAAACCCACTTGGGCTTGTTATTGCAGCTCCCAGAAGGGCGAGAAAAACAGGGATTGCATAGCGATACCCACCAAACCACAACATTGCGATAGCAATACCTGTAGAAGGCCACAGTACAGCAGGGGAAGTTTGCCAGTGGTAATAGATGTATTGGCCAAACTTTGCTGACACCAATATGAGTAGAAATGAGCCAATGAGTAGCAACATTTCAGTGAGGGTAGTTTGTTGGATAGAATCTTTGAGTTCTTTCATATGCAAGCAGGGTAATCGTTACAATATCTGACGCAGAGATATTTCAGATTTTTGTTTCGAAGACGTTACCATATGGCATTATGCTTATCGTTCATGCGTTAAGGCCCAGATGTTGTTTTATTGTACAAGTCCCTACCTACCGTGTGCTTGTTGATGTAGTTCCAATGGTGTCCTCAAGATATTGTACAACCTGTTCTCTGAGGAGAGCTGGCTCATTACCTGCACTGACATCAACTACGTCAACGTCATTGGCAATTCTCATGTTTGCATTACCAAGGTAGAAATCAGACTCTGGAAATTCAAATTCACCGTCACCATCATCCTCATGGAGTACCGCAACAACAGTCTGTTCCTTTGCAATAATACTATCGAGCTGAAGGCGGAGGTTAGTATGGGTACCCGTACTGAGGAGATCAGAGTTACCAATTACTGATACTGTACCCTGGCTATTCACGCGATAGATCACGACGTACCCAGGTCGAAGAAGTGTCGCTGAAGAAACAGTGACAAAATTACCGGTCTCCGTCTCGCCCAATGTTACTGAGTTTTCATTTATTGGTGTAGGTTGACTCGGTGTGGTTCCTGTCTGTATTGGGGTACTCGTTGATACGTTAGAAACATCTACGTTGTCCTTACCTGCAAAGATTGCGTACAGTCCGACTCCAACAATAATGAGAACGACAATTGTAGCGATAAGTGCGTTGTTATTCATATCCTTTATTTATGCCTTTAATCATTGTCATTACATTTTGTAATAGCGACGATGAATTCTTAATGAAGACTTCACCAACATAGCCGGTGTAGTCTAGAAGTGATTGCAGGCAGTCTTACTAATTTGCCTGCGTATCGCTCTCTCCTTGTGGTACGTTGATATCAAGTTCAATTCCTGAATTTTGCTCTGGCTCTGGCTGGCCTCGATCTTTAAAGAACCAGA
>CAZCWH010000063.1:0-4118 GCA_964502345.1 uncultured Candidatus Saccharibacteria bacterium
GGTGTTTCTCTCACTGAGAGCTTGTTCATGTCTATGACGAAATTTCCAGAGCGTGAATTTCCAGAAACCAAAATCGTACCACTCGATAGTCCAAACGTACCCTTATTAATATACCCATCAATCAAAGGTTTCTTTCCAGCCCAGTAGACAGTACTTTCTTCTGTCTGCACAGCATAAGTGCCGTCCGCAAGTGTATTTCGTTCGCTTTCTGCGGTGGTCTTGCTATCAAGCACCTGCTCCGTTCCTCCACCACTCTGTTTCTCTGAAGTACTCTTTTCACCTGAGAGAAATAGAACGGCTGCAAGGATAATAATGACTACTCCGCCTATAATTAAGATTTTTTGCATAAGAATATTAGTATAACAAAATTTACCTAAACCAATAATTTGAACACGGAGAGCCCTCAAATAGGTAGCAAAGGTGTCCTTTATTCACTCCCCTTATTTTCGTAGGCGGCCTTTATGAACGCAGTAAAAAGTGGATGTGGGCTCAGCGGGCGCGCATGGAATTCTGGATGGAATTGTGTACCAAGAAAAAATGGGTGTACCTCCTCAGGGAGCTCTGCAATTTCCATCAGCGTATGGTCTGGCGATGTGCCTGAAAAGACCAGACCTTTCTCAGTAAGCTTTTGGATATATGCTGGGTTGACCTCATAGCGATGTCGGTGACGTTCTGTCACCTCGTGAGTTCCGTAGGCCCGTGCAGCAATGCTCCCCTTGGTAAGCACTGAGGGATATTCTCCGAGGCGCATCGTACCGCCCATTTCATTTTTTGCTATCTTTTCCTTTTGGTCCGGCATCACATCAATCACGAGATGATCTGCAGTAGGATCAATTTCAGTAGTACTCGCATTTTTTAGCCTCAGCACATTTTGTGCATACTCGAGGACCGCAAGTTGCATACCGTAGCAAAGGCCGAAGTATGGTATCAGTTTCCTTCGCGCGTACCCAATCACGTTGAGTTTCCCCTGTATACCAGTCGTTCCAAAACCCCCCGGAATGAGAATCCCATCGAAACTATCAAGCTTTTTTAAATTTTTCTTATCCGTAAAATCAGATGAGGAGAGGTATTGAATCTCAGGTTTTAGATTGAGGGCATAGGCTGAATACTTAATTGCTTCGAGTACTGAAATATACACATCAGAGAGGATGAAATCTCCTGAGGTAAAGTACTTCCCTACCACAGCTATCTTTACCGTATCTTTTCCATTCTTTGAGCGCTTCACAAAATTTCTCCACGCAGTGAGATTTGCTGGCTTTCGTACTTTAATATTTAACTGCTCACAGATGCGACGAGAGAGATCGTCTTTCTCAAAATTGAGCGGAATGTCATACACACTTTTCACATCTGGTGCTGAGATGACATGCTCTGGTTTTACGTTACAAAATCGTGCAATTTTTTCTTTGCGCTTGATATCGAGTGGTACGGGGCCACGCGCAAGAATGAAGTCTGCGAAGACACCAGTACTATTGAGGATTCTAGCAGCAGTTTGTGTTGGTTTTGTCTTCATCTCACCTATTGAAGAAGGTACGGGGAGATAGCTCACCATGACTACCGCAACATCATCTGGCATTTCTGTCTTCATCATGCGAACTGCTTCGAGGAACAGGACGTTTTGGTACTCCCCCACCGTTCCACCAATTTCAGTGATGGTCACGTCTGCATTTGCATGGGCTGCGGCTCTTTTTATCCTCGTTATAACCTCTTCCGGAATATGTGGTACCACTTCCACATTGTGTCCGCCGTACTCAAGATTGCGTTCCTTCCGAATTACATCTTGGTAGACGCTTCCGGTTGTCATGTAGTTGATGCCAGGTATGGTGATATTGAGAAATCGTTCATAATTCCCCATATCCTGATCGGTCTCAAGTCCATTTTCGAGCACAAATACTTCTCCGTGTTCGGTTGGGTTCATGGTACCCGCATCTACGTTGATGTACGGATCTATTTTAAGCGCTGTTACGGTAAGCCCACGTGACTGGAGTAGCATCGCAATAGAAGAAGATGCAATCCCCTTTCCAACCCCACTCATCACACCGCCGACGACGAAGATGTATTTATGCTGTTTCTTCGTTTCTTTCGTTTTCTTGAGTTTCGGAGACATGACTATGATATGTTTCTATACGCGCAGATATCTCGCAACTGCGAGGGTACTAGAAATTATTCCAAGGAGGACACCTGCACCGACGAGTACTGCAAAGAAGTACGCAAAATTAGAAACGAAATAGACGAAAATATTAAGGAAGAAGAAACTCTCAGTCACAGGACCAAGCCAGAGGACCGTTGGGTAAATGATGAGTAGGGTTATAACACCGGCGATGAGTCCGTACATGACACCCTGCAACATAAATGGGCCCCGAATAAACATATTTCCGGCACCGACGAGTCGCATGATAGATATCTCCTCACGCGTGGTGTAAATAGCTAAGCGTATCGTATTAAACGTAATGAGTACCGATGAGACAATGAGTACCACCATAGCGATGAGACTTGAGCGCTCAACTGCATTAATGATGCGTGTGAGTTTATCAATAGCCTCCTTATTTTGGGAGAAGTTTACCCGATCTATGAGTGGATTTTCAGGATCTTCGCTACTGTGTTGTTCCTCTAGGAATGTCGCGATGCTCTCGTATTGTGATGTCTCCTTTGCGCGAATTGAGAGTGATGCTCCAAGCGGATTATCCTCAAGCTCTTCAAGTGCTTGGAGCGTGAGCTCGTCACTTTGATGTCGGGCACGAAAGGCTGCGAGTGCATCACTGCGATTGGTATAGAGTACCTCACGTACATCAGGGAGTGCTTCAAGTGAAGTCTGGAGCTTGAGGATATTTTCTTCGCTTGCAGTCGTCACGAAATACACGTTGATATCTACCTTATCGCGAATCTGAGCAAGTGAGGCATCAAGTAGTTGCCCAAGGAGCATGACTCCACCAACAACGATAAGGGTGACTGTCATTACGAAAATCGCTGCGAGGGAGACGAATGCATTGCGCCAAAACCCAATGAAGCCAGAACGAATGATTCGTTTAATACCAGTTAACATAAATGTAATTAAAGCACGTACCTGCCTTCCGCGTCATCCCTCACTATTCGACCTTCGTCCATCGTAATAACTCGTCGTTCAAGAGCGTCAATAACACCTTTATTGTGCGTGGTCATAATGACCGTCGTACCAAGGTCATTAATTTTTTTGAGTATCTGAACTACTTCGTACGTTGCAATAGGGTCAAGATTTCCGGTAGGCTCATCCGCAATGATAATATCAGGCTGATTCACAATCGCGCGTGCGATTGCAACTCGTTGCTTCTCTCCACCAGAGAGTTCATGCGGGAAATTCCATATTTTATCGGAGAGATCGACAAGCTCGAGAGCCTGTGGAACATTTTCAGCAATTTCTTCATCAGTCCGACCGTTCGCCTCCATCGCAAATGCGATGTTCTCGTACGCAGTCTTGTTAGGTAGTAGTTTAAAATCTTGAAACACAGTTCCAATTTTCCTTCGGTACTTCGAGAGCGAGCTTCGGGGAATTGAGTGAATGTCGAGCGACTCAAAAAATACCTGCCCTTGCGTCGGTTTATCTTCAGCAATAAGCATTTTAAGAAGTGTCGTCTTTCCTGCACCTGAGTGCCCCACAATGGAAACAAACTCACTTGGAGCTACCTGGAACGTCACCTCTTGGAGTGCTACCGACTGTCCACCATTGTATATTTTTGAGACGTTATCAAAATAAATCATACGTAGTCAGAGACAATCCACTAATTTTACTCTATGTGGCTCGATGCGTCTAGAAAAGTCTGTATGTCACCGCCTAATACCTTTTGTATGTCCCGTATTTCAACATTGGTGCGATGATCTTTCACCAGTTGATATGGATGAAGTACGTATGAACGTATTTGACTTCCCCATTCGATTTTAACTGTTTTCTCAATCGAGAGACCTTTGAGCTCACGCTTTCGCTGTTCTTCGTAGAAGGTATATACCTTTCCACCAAGGAGTGCGAGTGCCTTCTCTTTGTTTTGTTGTTGACTTCGCTCTGAGGAGACATGCACAGAAATCTTTGTCGGAAGGTGTGTCGCACGAACTGCCGTCTCGCGCTTATTTACATTCTGACCTCCTGCACC
>CAZCWH010000064.1:0-600 GCA_964502345.1 uncultured Candidatus Saccharibacteria bacterium
TGCATATGCATCGTTATTATCAACGTGAAGTGAAATAGTATTTTCTCCTTCATCCCCCGGCTTTACGTCAGCAAAATTGAAGAATTTGTGCACACCGTTTTCTAGATCGGTCGCTTCCCAACTGCCAGAACACGGGAGGCCAACTGGGTATTCAGTACCCCCTTGCCATGTGTAGTCATTTAGATTCTCTGTTGTTTGCAAGTTTGGAAGACAAATACTTCCGTTATAGTGCGCTTCACTATCAACGGTAAGGTCGATAGCTCCTGCAGTGAACACGTTGCCTGTTGAGGTCTCGGTGTCACTGAAGAATGCTCCCGTACCTCCAGCAACGATTGCTGCTGCAAAGACGATCATCCCTATGCTCGTAACTATTTTTTTCATGCGTATATAAATTTGTTAAAAATTAATGTTTCTAATGCTTTTCAAACTGGTCTCTTACCAGCCCGCAAAACCCGACGAATCGGGTTTTGTACGGCTAGTTATGACTAGAATTCAAAGTTATATGTAGTCCCGTTTACCACCAATTGATCAAAGTTCCCCTGGAAGTTGTCCCAGGCTGGTGCACCAAATCCTGCCTGCATTCTGAATGCTGGCACATCA
>CAZCWH010000064.1:610-3878 GCA_964502345.1 uncultured Candidatus Saccharibacteria bacterium
TACTCTGCAATGTAGTCAGCGAGCGTAGTAAGAGGAGGACCTCCTGCTGAGTCTAAGTTAGACCACCATCCACCAACTCCTGCGTCCCAAGTCTGCCACGTGAGAAGTGACACACAGTTAGGATTGATTCCACATTGATTTGGAACAAGTGTCGTAGCATAGGCTGGAATCAGACTGTACGTACCATTTTGATACACGGGTTCAAAAAAGAGCGCATCATCAATTACGCCTCCGTCCCAGACACCATTTGCGTCACGGTCGATGCGAAGTTGAACATATGTAGCTTGTGCATCTTGATTGTCAGCGACATATGTAGAATATTCCATATCAAGCATATTTGAGAGCGGCATGCCATTGAAGAGGTTGGTCATCAATCGTTGTGCGTCATTCCCATTTGTGCCAGTTTCCTGTTCGAAACTTCCCGTTCCAAGCGGAGGCGTTGCTGGACCATTCACAAAGTTCCCGTCTGTTCCTGATTGTGTTGTTGTATCATCGTCGCTCGAATCTGCATCATCGAAGTTACGAATGAACCAACCATTGAGATTATTTGGATTAACTACAACTACATCATTTGGTTCTGTGGTTTGCTCGTCACATCTGAAATCCTCATTGTTTCGTGACTGTTCGATACGGAATGTGATATCTGCTGTCATTTGATCAGTCTGGGTATCATTACCCATTGCTGCACCATCACAGGTTGGCATTCCACCATTTTGTGTTGCGGTCATATCACCAGCGCACCACGCAAGACCAATATATGAAGTTGCTCCTGCTGGAAGTGGGGTACCTGTTCCGCCATCAGCAAGCGTGAGTGTCCCCCCATCAAGTACATCTGATGCAGGCCCTGGGGTAAAGAAGAGTACTTCACCTGGCTGATGGATATTATCTCCGGGAGTTGCTCCATCGCCTGACGCATTGTCGAGCCAGGCAACAAATTCAATATTTTGTGCGAGTTCACCATCGAAAGCTGCTGGGCCGTCTACACCGCAAATACCAGCCCCTTCCGCCTCATTCTCTGGATCGACACAAGTCATGTCGTCGTTTGATGTAAGAGTAACGTCGGCACACGCCCATGCTGGGTTTGTATCGATATGCAGTGAGATTGTATTTTCACCCTCGTCACCTGGCTTTACATCACCAAAATTAAAAAACTTGTGCGATGGACCAAGGTCGGTAAGTGTCCACGAACCATCACAAGGTGTACCGGGTACAGGGTATGCTGAATTTCCTTGCCAACGATAATCTGGTACTGAAGTTCCTATATTTACACACTCATTACCATTATAGTGTTGTTCGCTATCAACTCGAAGGTCAATTGCTCCTGCGGTGAATACATTTCCTGTTGAAGTTTCTGTATCACTAAAAAAAGCGCCGGTGCCTCCAACAACAATTGCTGCTGCGAAGACAATGACGCCAAGACTTGAGATGATTCCTTTCATAATATTTGCGCAAATAAATTTATTAACAATCGAATACCAAGACTCACGTCTGGCACCTCGTACTAGATATAGTACGTAGCTTTTACAAGAGCTTCTATGCCGACCTTCATGAGGGTCAAGAAGGTGACAATCTGTGGAAAAATGAAGTTAATTTCAAGAAAATAGCCACAGAATAGTGAAAACTCTGTGCATAAGGAGTGCACACCCTGTGCGTAAGGTATGGATATTGAGTGCATATTTTTCTCAAAAAAATCATTCCGATACAAAAATAATCCTTTGGAAAGTGCCTAATATCGCTGAATTCCAGTCTTAATCTTCTCTTCATGAGCCTTCACTTACCGGTCTGTATTAAGCATTTCATCTTGCGCTTTCACCGCTAGGGCATACAATTATCGCAGGAACACTTTATATTCACATATTACAATTTTAGATAATCACTATGGACGGAGATAATACAAACCCAGCACCTAATACTGGAGCACCACAAGGAGGGGCGCCAACACCTGCTCCTGCAGCAGCTGACAACACCACACTCATGGGAGTGCTCGCATACATCGGTCCGCTTGTTATCATTCCTTACCTCACCGCAAAGGATAATCCTTTTGTGAAATTCCATATTAAGCAAGGACTCGTACTTCTCGTAGCTGAAGCAATTCTTTGGGTACTTGGTTCAATGGTGTATATGCTCTGGATGGTTTTGCAATTTGTTAACCTTGGACTATTCATCCTCGCAATACTCGGTATTGTGAATGTTATTCAGAAAAAAGAAGCAGAAGTACCACTTCTTGGCCAGTTTGCTAAGCATTTTAACTTCTAGAGAAAGTGTTCTGGTATAAAAAATCCCCGCCCTTTGGCGGGGATTTTTTATCGCATACCTACCCTTTCAATCGCTCCTTTGCCTTTTCGATAATTCCGCTCAGACTTATGTCTGTCTTCATGATGTATTCGCTCGCACCATATTCAACAGCTTCTGCCATCTTCTCCATATCATCGAGTACTGTCATGATAACAACCTTCACATCTCTTCCCCATGCGTCTCCTCGGAGTTGCTTGAGCATTCCAATACCATCCAATTTTGGCATCATCACATCGAGAAAAATGAGATCGGGCTTCTCCTTGAGCGCAAGCGCAAGACCTTCTTCTCCATCGGCTGCCGTAATGACAGTGAACTCTTCATAGGAAAGTGCTGTCGCAATTGCTTCACGCAGGTCCTTTTCATCGTCCACAACAAGTATTTTTTTAGTAGAAGCCATATTTTTATAGATAAACCATTATTGTATCCACAATAATACCATATGGATTCTTTACGTTAGTGGAAGGACAATAGTGAACGTTGTACCGACATTTTCCTTTGAAACAAAGGTGATTTCTCCACCAAGAACGTGAATTGCCTCCCGTGCAATGTACAGTCCCAACCCTGTCCCTTCGGGGACCTGTGTCTTTGCGTTTGAAGCCCTGAATATTTTGCTAAAAAGTTTATCCTGCTCGCTTAAGGGTATTCCCATGCCTGTGTCTGAAATATTAATAACGAGATGATTAGCATCTTGCGTGGCACGGACCATAACTACCCCTCCATGGAGTGTGTACTTAATGGCGTTTGAAACAAGATTACCAACTGCCATGGTAAATACCTGTACATCAGTTGAAAAGGTAACGGGTGTCTCAGGGAGATCGGTACGAACCTCAATACCCTGTGAACGTGCTCGTTCGTAGTGCTCTTCAAGTATTTCTGCAATACAATCATCAAGCACCACATTCGTCTTTTGTGCAGTGAGCGTACCAAGCTCAAACTTTGAGGCACTGAGAAAATCATTAACAACATTCTCCAT
>CAZCWH010000065.1:0-3715 GCA_964502345.1 uncultured Candidatus Saccharibacteria bacterium
TCTGATGTACTGTTCAAAGATTGGCCCCATCGATTCTGGTACACCTCCGTACAGTTTCTGGAAAATCGAGAAGAGCTCGTTCACTACAAACGTCTTCTGCTCTGGAAACTTAGGATCATACTCAAGCATGTTAAGACCCATGACCGTCTCCATATTTGAAGGATCAAAATATATGACATCGTCGAGGCGAGCCTCTGGGATAGCGGAGAGAACGTCTACAATATCGGTACCGTGTGGGTCAATCATGCATACCCCACTTCCGTCGAGAATATCCTGCACAATCATGTTCTTAAGGAGAGTTGTCTTTCCTGTACCAGTCTGCCCAATGACATAGAAGTGGCGGAGTCTGTCTTCAGGCGTCAGATATATTTCTGTCTCCTTATTTCTAAATTCATTTATACCGAGGAGTGTTCCGCTATCAGGCATATCCAAAGCAGCCGATGCCTTCTTAGCATGGGATTGTCTAAATTGTGGTGACGATTCAATACCTTCCGCTGGGAAATGGAGAAGGGTCGCAATCTCAGCGAGTGAGAGCGGTAGTTCCTCTACCGGGAGATACTCCCGAAATGAAAATGCCTTGAGCGTACGTTGCTTACTTCCACCATCCTGACGTTTAAAGACAAAGCTATTGCTCTTCGTATTTTCAAACTGATGAAAACTCGATTCGAGTTCAGCGAGTATCTGCTGTGCCCGCTCCTGTGTGCGAGCGGAAGATACAAGACGAAGGTTCGTTCCAAGTATCGGTGCACGCAACTTCTTACTAAAGAGTTCCAGTACTTCGGAATTATCTTCCTGTACAGTTTTCTCTTTATCTTTCTCATCCTTCGACCCCGAGAAGATGTCTTTTACACTCTCATACATACCACCCGAAAATGTACTCTTGTGAATTGAGACATCTACTTTCTCACCCTGCGCAACACGCTTCTGTATCCCCTCATATACTGACTGGAATCGTGCACCGCCACTATGGATGACCAATTGTACCGCTGCTCCTCCTCCATTACGTTCAATTTTTGAAAACGCGTTGAGGATTACGTTGAGTGGGTCATTTTCAAATTCATCATACTGTCGAATTGGAAAGATCGGATGCTTTTTGAGTGTGGCAATAGAAACATGACTCACACCTCCGTCCACGAAAATATTGTAATCGTTCTTTTGTTCAATAAGCTGTGCATTCGGGAAGAGTGACAATGCTTGCTTCTCGAAAAGGTTTACGAATTCGTTCGGGACACTCACATAAAAGACGATGTCGTCACTATTATCAGCAACCGCAATCTCGAGTGTGTAGTGCTGAGGACTCTTTCCTGCCCCGACTGTTTGCATACCTGCATAAAACTGTTCCATGCCCGAGAGCAACATCTTTAGATTTGCGGTGGTGTGTTCACTCACATGCTCAGGAAGCGCAACTTCAAAAAGCGTCATATGAAGAATCTTCCACATCGGCGCTCGTTCATCAAAATCGGCAATTTTTGTACCTACTTTTATCTCTGCAACCAGTCGTTTATGTACTTCATCAGTTAAAAATGCGTCGTTATATCGTTCGAGTACAGTGAGTGCATTTCGAATACCCTTCTCATATGCAATACGCATGACCTCTCCCGTCTGATTGGAGGTCGTTTCAAGAGTGGTCACGCCTCGTGCGAGGTCATAATCATCAATAATGAGCTTTGGGCTCAGTACCATTGATGGATCATGTTCTGCGTATTCACGAACCACAGACTTCCCCACTGTTTCAAGGTCTGCAGTATCCAGTTCTTTACTGCGACTGAGGAGCTCCTGCTCACGTCGTGCTATCTGCTCACGCAAAAATGAGATTTCCTCTTCAGGGGACGTAAACTTTTTACTACCAAAGATCTCCATCGGTATATGATACCGTGAAGTCACAAAGAAATCTGCGGAGCTGTGTGAGAAATACCATTGAGTGAATGATCAAGGTAGGAGACCTATATTCAAAGATAACAAAGAAATTCCTCCAAATGCGCGGCGGGCAAGAAAATGGCGTTGACTCTCAACAGCTAACATCACTTTTGTCACAAAATTCATTATGAAAAGAATTTTGTGACAGACTCCGAAATTATAGTCACTATGTTCCTTAATTTCGGGTCATCGTTTGGCGATGATAGTCTTCTTATAGGTGTCTAGATGTTCCAGCGCAATACCCGTTCCTTTTGCTACACAGAAGAGCGCCTGATCAGCAAGCCTCGCTTTTACACCGGTGCGTCGCTTTACGAGTTCGGGAAAGTTTCGGAGTTGCGACGTACCTCCGGTCATAATGACACCATAATCAATGATGTCAGAGGCGAGTTCTGGAGGAGTATTTTGGAACACATCTTTAATCGCCTTAATCATTTCGTGAAGTTCACGTGAAATCGCTCGCACGACTTCGTTTGTCTTAATTTCGGTAGTACGTGGTAGCCCTGAAAAGAGATCGCGCCCCTTCACATCCATTTTGAGTTCTTCCTCAAGCGGTAATGCAGAACCGACTTCAATCTTAATGTCTTCTGCGGTCTTATCGCCAATTGCAAGATTATGCGTTTTCTTCACGTAGTCTATGATTGCAGCATCAATACGATTACCTGCACACTTCACCGAATTTGATGCAACAATACCCCCGAGCGAGATTACCGCCACGTCGATTGTTCCTCCTCCAATATCAACAATCATGTGTCCTTGTGCCTCATATATAGGAAGGTTTGCACCGATCGCCGCGAGAATCGGTTCCTTAACGACGTACGCACTACGCGCACCTGCTTTAATTGCCGCTTCAACAACGGCACGCTTCTCAGTAGAAGTGACTCCCGCTGGCACTGAGACCATCACTTCAGGTTTAAAAATATTAAAACTCCCCAGACTCTTTTTGAGGAAGTACCTGAGCATCGCCTCAGTTACCCGATAGTCAGCAATAACTCCATCCTTCATTGGTCGATATGCTCTGATGTTATCTGGAGTTCGTCCGATCATTCGTTTCGCTTCAGTTCCAATAGCGAGAATTTGATTCGTGTCAGAGACTGCCACCACAGAAGGTTCGTTGAGTACAATGCCACGCCCAGGAATGTACACGAGAATGCTTGTGGTACCGAGATCGATACCTACCTTTGGGATGAGACGTTCAAACATATGTGACCCATATGGTATCTGTTTTTGGGCTTTTAGCAACGAGCAGAGCATCTATACACAGTGTAATCAGGCAAATATAGCGTCTGTGCTATAATGCGAAAATATGGAAACAAACATCGGTGCCCGCATCGCTGACCTCCGCGAGACACAGGGTATGACACAGACGGAGCTCGCGAGAAAGATTAAAACCACACAGAGTGCTATTGCACGCATTGAATCTGGAAAACAGAATGTGAGCGCCGATATGCTTCGCAAACTCGGGAATGCACTGAAGAAAAATCTCATCACCCTCTCCCCTGGCACGATGAATCTCTCCATCGTAGGAAAAAAGAAACTACATGGAAGCGTCACGACAAGCACTTCTAAAAATGGTGCGGTAGGACTCCTCTGTGCTTCACTTCTCAATCGTGGGAAGACGACGCTCAAAAAAATGCCACGCATCGAGGAAGTGCATCGACTCATTGAAGTCCTTGAAAGTATCGGTGTACGCGTTGAGTGGAATGGGAGCGATGTGACCATAACTCCACCAAAGAAGTTCAATTTGAAAAAGATTGATACTGAAGCGGCTAAGAAGACCCGAAGTATTGTCATGTTCATC
>CAZCWH010000066.1:0-3618 GCA_964502345.1 uncultured Candidatus Saccharibacteria bacterium
ACGATTCAATCGCCGCGACAGTGTCACCTCCACCTACTATTGAAAACGCTTCACTTTCGGCTATAAGGTTTGCGCAGGCCTTGGTTGCTTCATCGTACCCACCTTCGTAATATCCAAGTGGCCCATTCCAGAGAATAGTTTTTGCACTCTGCGTATGCGGTCGGAGCGCATCAATAGATCCCGGCCCGATATCAAGAATGGCCTCATCTGTTGCCACCCCATGACTTGGTGTTGTACGGGTTCCACGTTCGCTCTTTACGAGTACGTCAGTTGGGACAAGAATATTATCTCGATGTATGAGCGGACTTTCACTCAAATCAACAGAGGAAACGAGTGACGTACCGACCTCAAAACCTCTCCCTTTGATGAAATCGTTTGCAAGTGCGCCTCCAAGTGCAACAGTATCGTACGCGAGTGCATACCGTTCAATGAGTGGAGCCTTCGTTTCAAACTTCGCTCCACCCAATATGAAGAGGGCTGGATGTTCTGGATTGAGTGCCCGTGAAAGATTTACATACTCTTCAACAAACGTGGTTCCTGCATACCCTTTAATGAGGGTAGGGATTCCTGTAATTGATGCGTGCGCCCGATGAGAGACTGCAAATGCATCATTCACATATATATCTGCGTACGATGCGAGCGTTTTTGCAAACTCTAAATCATTCCCTTCCTCTTCTGTGTGTGCACGCAGATTCCCAATAAGGAGTACCTCTCCATTCTCTAAACCAGCTATAGCTTCTAGGACTTCCTCTCCAATCACTTGTTCAATGTGATAGAGCGAGATGGATTTTTTGAGAGCCTCAAAAATTGGCAAGGTTGTATTTTCTGGATTTCGTCCGACATGTGTTGCAAGAATTACTTTTGCTCCATTTCTTGTGAGAAATTCAATAGTCGGGAGAATTTTCTTGATACGAAAATCGTTTACAACAACACCATTTTCAATAGGTACATCAAGTGAGGCCCGTACAAAAACACGTTTACCTTCTATATCACGTACATCAGTTATCGCAGGCAAGTGCATACTGCTTATAATGTTGCTTTAACAATATTCGAAAATTCAACAGCATTGAGACTTGAACCACCAACCAAAAATCCATCTACGAGTCCCCCCTCCATAATTGCGAGTGCGTTTTTTGCGGTCACCGAACCTCCATAGAGAACACGTACACGATTTGCGGTCGCCCGGTCATAGATATCAAAAAGTACTTTTTGAATAAACAGTTTTATCTCATGCACGTCTTCTGGTGTTGCGTTTTCTCCCGTACCAATTGCCCATATTGGCTCGTAGGCAATAACGACATTACCAAGTTTTGCTTTTGTTATTCCTGCACACACTTCGCGTATTTGCGTCTCAATAAATGTGAGGTAGTGCCCTTCGCGATCACGTTTTTGCTCACCAATGCATACAACCGGTTTAATTCCCTCTTTTAAAGCAGCGTGTACTTTTTTATTTATTGCTTGATTTTGTTCTCCTTCAGCGCGCCTTTCGGAATGACCGAGTATGACATAGGTAACATCAAAACTCTTGAGCATTGAGAGCGAAATCTCTCCTGTGTGTGCACCGAGTTTTTCTGCATGTACATTCTGTGCACAGAGCGCAAATGATTTACTACCATTTTGGACTCTATGTACTGCTTCGAGATACACAGAAGGCGGAGCAAGCACGACCTCTACCCCCTCTACACGCGTAACTCCTTTTTTAACATCAGTAGCAAGCCGCGTTGCCATAGTGACTGATTGTGGGTTCATCTTCCAATTACCAATCACGAGTGCATGGGTCGCTTTTTTCATAGTGACTCCATTCTATCACGACGAAATTCCCAGGCTAGGTGCCCCTCAAGAGATGTTTATTCAACTTCTCGCCATTCAATGAATTCATAGGTATCTGAGACTTCGGGTGTGAGTGGGGGCGGGTTAGATACGAGCGCCCGATCGTATGAGTTAGTTCGTGTATTGAATCCAGAGATATATACGCCTCCTGATGTCCACTTTGTCCCCTCTCGTCCATTTGAGACAATGGTGCCGTTTACCACGAGACTGTTGCGCTTATAGTACGGATCAAGTGCCGCAGATAATCCTTCACTACCGCCATGCGAACCATCACACTCACCCTGACAATAGTGATTCCGACCGAATCTACCGCCTTGAGCAATAAAAATACCATTTAAGACCATATCGTCCGGGACTGAGAGACCGACAAGAACATCCTCTTCAGCAATTGCGAGAAGGCCGGACGTTGCATTTGCATACGTAATGTTTGAATTCAGTATGATTGAAGGATTAACTCCTACGGTATCAACATCAGCAGCTGCAATGGTCACCTTTCCCTTTACTACTCCCTCGATCCAAATTTTATCCTCTACGAAGATTAGTGAGCAACCAGTTGGAATAACATAATTCCCAACAAATACACTCGCGTTTATTACATGGCGCTCTTGTTGCCACTGATCCTCTGTTGTATACCCCCAGTTACTATTTGCAGTGGTAACACGGTACACATCGATAGTTCCATTGACTTTGAAAACGATTCGGTAGCCGAATGCTCCTGAAGGAGCAATATACAGACCTCCTCCTGTTTGAGCTTTTGTCTGCATCGCGGCTAGGTCTACGGTAAGACCTAAAAAATTAATTGGTGCTGCGGGGAAACTCCAAAGTACACTATTCGGCCCACTCCCATATACCCCGTTAACGGTGGACCCATTTCCACCTGGAGCACAGGACATTGAACCATCACAGACCCAATTCTCTTGACCACTAGTTACCGTAGAATTATTTGTTCCATCCATACGTATTACCCCGTTCGAGTGATATGGTCCAATAATAGTGCGATCGGCACCTGCCCATACGTTGGAATTAATGATGTATGCGAACTCTGCAACCGTAGGTCGCGCGTACCGCCCGTACACAATTCGTTTCGCATTAGGGTTCACATACGTATGCCCCGTAGAAGTGATGTCGATTGCATATACATCTCCGCACGCGGTCGAACTCGAGATAGCAAGTGAAAATTCTCCAATAGCTGACCCTTCTGGATCGGCATAGGTGTGCACATATGGTCCAGGTGTAGTAGTGCCATTTGTTGTATTGTCCGGGAAATGAGCAAGGAACCACTTATAGTAATCCAATCCAGCTTCAGCAATGTTAAGTGCTTCCTCTTTGTTCATCTTATGCTGTGTGACCTGTGATTGGGTCACGATGTACCCGACGAATGCGGCAGTCATCGTAAAAAAAATTGCACCAAATACGAGTACGAGTACGAGGAGATACCCAGATGCGTTTTGTTTAAATGACTTACACATATTAGTTTCTCAAGTTTCTGAGCGCAGCGCTTGAATGCAAAGAATACTGTCCTGGATTCAAAAGTGGATCAATATTTACAATGACATGGACTTTGACGTACGCAATGTCTGTAACCGTTGTTGTTGCCGTAGCGGGCAAACCTTCACCAGTATAGTACACAAATATCGGAATACTTTGAATTTGATTTTGTACATACTCCGATATAGTAATGACAGATTCCGGTGTCGAAGTGCTATAGGTTGGTGGGGTACCTGTCGCGTTGTATATATATTTTTGAAGAGTCGTTGATGATAAACGGTACTCTATATATTCAAAGCT
>CAZCWH010000067.1:0-3602 GCA_964502345.1 uncultured Candidatus Saccharibacteria bacterium
AACTCCGATCGCCCGCTGATACTTTTTCTCCAGAGCCGCCGCGATCGTTGATGCAAATTTATTTGCGGATTGCTCACCGGATTCAAATAAAATGTTGCCGCTCGCGAGAACGGTCTGCACGTTTTCAAAACCAAGTGCTTCAAAAAGATTTTTGACGTCGGCCATCTTAACGAGCACGTTGCCACCGACATTGATACCGCGCAGAAAGGCTGCGTACCGAATTTTCTTAGAGTCCTTCGACATACATAGCAAATTAACGCCTCAATTATACTTCTGAAAAAACTATAGATCAAAAAACGAGGGTTGCTCCTCGTTTTTTGCTTCTCTTTTCTTATTGGGTATGTTCTTGAACCTATACCTTCCCTGCGAGTACATCAGTGTCCGGCTCAAGGGCCTTACTTGGATCCCCTATTCGCTCCTCTTTCTCACGCATCTCTTTAAACACGTCGTTGATCACTACCCCCTGCTGCATGAGTATTGCTTCATACTCGTCGCGCTCGAGCGTCTCTACTTCAAGGAGTCGTTTCGCAACAGCATCAAGTGCTTTTCGGTTCTTTACCAAAATTTCTTTTGCGCGCTGTTTTCCAGTTTCAATGATGAGTGCAACTTCTTCGTCAATCTGACGTGCGACTTCAAGTGAGAATCCTCGGTCTTCACTTATACCTCCTCCAATCATACGTCCACCAGTACCCTCAAGCGCAATCGGACCGAGTTTGTCACTCATCCCATACTTGGTGACCATGTCACGAGCAAGATTCGCAATAACCTGAAGGTCGTTTGATGGACCTGTGGTGAGGTCATCAAAAATCATCTCTTCTGTCACATATCCTCCCAATGTCATTGCAATATCATCGAGGAATTCTTTCTTCGATTGCATGCGACGATCTTCATCAGGAAGTTTGAGGGTATATCCTGCTGCGCGCCCGCGAGAAATAATTGAAATCTTCTGAACAGGGTCGGCGTACGGAAGTACTGACGCAACAAGTGCATGCCCTGCTTCATGGTATGCGGTAATTTCTCGCTCTCTGCGACTAAGGACATGACTCTTTCGCTCTGGACCGAGCATCACTTTTTCAATCGAACGAATGAGATCGAATTGTCCAACCTTCTTTCTATTTTCGCGAGCAGCAAGAATAGCTGCCTCATTCATGAGTGAGTAGAGGTCAGCACCAGAGAATCCTGGTGTTCGCTGTGCGATTACGTCGAGATTAATATCCTCTTGAAATGGCTTCTTTCGCGCATGTACTTCAAGTATTGCCTTTCGGTCATCTCGATCAGGGAGATCTATCGTCACGCGTCGATCAAATCGTCCTGGGCGAAGGAGTGCTGGATCGAGTACGTCAGGACGATTAGTTGCAGCGAGTACAACCACTTTTTCATTCGGTTCAAATCCGTCCATTTCAACAAGAATCTGGTTGAGTGTCTGCTCTCGCTCATCGTTTCCTCCTCCAATACCCGTACCACGTACGCGTCCTACGGCGTCTATCTCATCAACGAAAATAATTGCTGGCGCAGCCTTCTTTGCCATTTGGAAAAGGTCGCGCACACGACTTGCACCAACCCCCACAAACATCTCGACGAACTCACTTCCAGAAATTGAGAAGAATGGAACCCCTGCTTCTCCCGCAACCGCTCGTGCAAGAAGTGTCTTTCCCGTACCTGGAGCACCCATCATCATGACACCCTTTGGAATTTGAGCTCCAATGTCGAGAAACTTCTTTGGGTTTTTAAGGAAGTCTACAATCTCTTCAAGCTCCTGCTTTGCTTCTTTGGCTCCAGCAACATCCTTGAAGGTAACTTTCTGAGATTGATCATTCGGATCAATGAATCGTGCCTTTGAAGAACCGAAGTTCAGTGCCTGCATACCTGCCCCCTTCACTGAGCGCGTGAAGAACCAAATAATGAATCCAAGGAGAATGAGTGGAAAAAGAAATGGTGCGAGGTTCGTAAGCCAGAACTTAAACCCAGATTCATTTTGAACTTCAATCGTAATACTTGAGATTTGCTCAGTCGTCACACCAAGATTTGCGAGCGTCTCGGTAATGGCCGCATCATTCTCTTTCTTTGCTTCGCCATGAGTCTTTGTCTCGTCGAGATAAAAAATCTCAAGCATGCTTCCCTTCACGAGAATCTTTCCGACTTCACCCGTCTTTACCCGCTCAGCTACCTGAGAAATGGAGAGCTCTTCGGGTTCTACCTTAGTATCGATGACATAGGAATAGAGAAACGTGAGTGCAACAAGGAGGAGTACCGTTGAAAGTACGTTGTTCCAAAAATTGCCAGGTCCGACTGGCATCTTCTCGGGAAGTCGCATTCGTGAGTTTTTCTCCTTTTTTGGCTTAGTTTCGATTTCTTTCATGGTGTTTTCTGGTTCAATGACTGGCTTAGTTTCGTCTTCGGGTTGTGTAGACATAGTTGGGTCATTATACCTAAAATAGGTCGTTTGACGAGTGAGCATGAAATGTATTGCCCTCTTCCCCGTCAAAGACTATAGTAATGCGTATGAAAGCCCTGGTTTCCCACAAACGTGTCACCTTTGACTTTGAAATCCTTGAAACATTCGAGGCGGGTCTTTCGCTACTAGGGACTGAGGTGAAATCAATCCGGGGCGGCCAAGGGAAGCTTGAGGGAGGACACGTCATTATCCGTGGAGGTGAAGCATTTCTTGTCGGAGTTTCTATCCCCGCATTTCAGCCGGCAAATACTGCAAAGGATTACGATGCAGAGCGACCACGCAAACTCCTCTTGTCTAAGAAAGAAATCGCTGAACTTGAGGTTAAAAGTGAGCGACAAGGCTTGACAATAGTACCAATTAAGTTGTACAATAAAGGTTCAAATCTTAAGCTCGAAATTGCAATTGCACGCGGAAAGAAGAAGCAGGATAAACGCGAATCTATAAAAAAGCGTGAGACGAACCGCGAAATCGACCGGGAGATGAAGGGTCGAAAGTAGTCTGAAATTTGCTGAAAGTGTCTGTTTGAGATTCCTGAAAAGATCTCACAGACCTTTTCAGGGGATGACAGGCTTTGACGGTTTGCCCCGTTCAATATGTGCAGTGTGAGAGCTTCTCGAGATCTCTCTTAAAAACTCGAGAAACAGTACGTGCTAAGAATAGCGTACCAAGTCCTTACGCATTTGCGTTTGGATCTCGACTAGCTGTAGCGTAACCGCTCGCCCGTCGACGTCACCATACTCGAGGTCTCATAGAGTATGTGTGGTGATATAAAAATGAGACTTGGGGATGTCGCCGCGCTTCCGTGACATTCAGAATTCTTCGAAGCTCGACACTCATCGATTTGGTTTACTTTTAACGATGAGCGTTTAAATCGAAAGGTAGACTAGACACTGTAGAAGCATGTTGACGGACATTCTCGGACCGGAGTTCAACTCTCCGCATCTCCACTCGTACAACAATCCGCCTTCGGGCGGTTTTGTTGTTGAGTGGAGTGCAGAAAGCAAACTGCTTTGCTTTCGTGGAGAGTTGAAAAGCATAAAGATATTTCTTGCTTTTTCATAATGCAAGAAATTTTTATGCTCGGGCAGGTGCTAGTTATGAGCGTCAGCGAATTACTAGCGGACGCCAATCCGCCCATCTCCACAAA
>CAZCWH010000068.1:0-3590 GCA_964502345.1 uncultured Candidatus Saccharibacteria bacterium
TGAACGTGATATTAATCTTGTAAAAGAAGTTCGTTCAATGTTTGAACTTGGAACAATCATACGAAAGATGCGACCAGAAATTATTCACCTCAATAGTTCAAAGGCCGGGGGAACGGGAGCATTCATAGCTCGTCTCCAGGGTGTAGAGAAAATTATTTTTAAAGCACATGGTTGGCCATTCCTTGAGGAGCGAAACATTCTCTGGCGAAGTGCAGTGTGGTTCTTCTCATGGCTCACTGCCCTTCTCGTACATACCGTTATTCTCGTCTCGCAAAATGATCTGGGTAAAACCAAAATGCCGTTCGTTCGAAATAAAAGCGTCGTCATCAATACTGCTATCCCCATCATTAACTTCATACCGCGGGAGGAAGCACGACAGGTGCTCTATACGAAAGAAGAAAATGAAAAACACAAAAATGATTTCTACCTTGTTACCATTGCCGAGCTTACACAAAATAAGAATCTTGAATTAGCAATCAAGGCTGTGGCGGAACATAATGCGAAGAGCACTATAAAAATCTTCTACACCATTATTGGTGATGGCGAGTTGAAGGATTCACTCACGGCACTGGTACAAAAAGAAGGTCAGAGTGAATACGTGAAGTTTGCAGGATACATCACCGAAGCCCGAGGACTCCTCACTGCCTTTGATGCATTTGTTCTCCCTTCAAAAAAGGAGGGTATGCCGTATGTAATCCTTGAAGCAGGACTCGCAGGACTCCCCACGCTCGGGAGTAATGTGGGAGGAATACCCGAGATTATTGACGATGGTGTCTCAGGGATACTTTTCGATTCCCACAACCCCAAGTCTCTCACTGAGGCATTTGAAAAAATTACGACTCTCGAAAACTTCGGGAAATCACTCGGACTAACACTCCAGAATCGAATCAGAAAAGAGTTTGCCCTCAGTGAAATGCTCCAAAAAACCTTTTCACTTTACCAGTGATACTACTCGTCAAACACTTCCTTTGCAGCGTAATGCCGTTTTGTATACCTCCCCATTGCGATAACCATCGCGACTCCCACGAACTCGGTGAGCAAATGTGAACCCCCATAACTTAAGAATGGAATTGTGGTACCCGTGACTGGGAGTAAGCCAATATTCATACCAATATGTACAAAGAAGTGACTGATGAAGAGTGTCGCGACTCCAGTCGCAAATAGTCGCTCAAAATTTGTTGCCCCTCGAAGCGCATGATGTAAAAGACGCCATATCACCACCCCAAACAGACCAAAGAGTAGTCCAACACCGACGAGGCCCCACTCCTCTGCAAACGCGGCAAAAATAAAGTCTGTCTCGTACTCAGGAAGGAATTGGAGTTTGGATTGTGTACCGTAGCCAACTCCCTTTCCCCAGAGTTGTCCTGACCCCACCGCGATAGTCGACTGATACGCGTTGTAACCCGTCCCCTGAATGTCAGCAAGTGGATCGAGGAAGGTCATGATGCGTTGCTTTTGATATTCCTGAAATCCAAAGCTCCACAAGAGCACAAACGCTACAATGCCCGTAAGTATTACGAGCCCCAAGTGGCGAAAAGAAATACCTGAAATAAGCACCATCCCAAACCAAATAGAAAAAATGATAATGCCAGAACCAAAGTCTGGTTGCACAAACACCAGTCCAAAAACTAAAAATGCATAGATCCCCGATACGAGGATGTGCCTGAAATCACCGATGAGCTCATGTCGTTTTGAAAAATATTTTGCAAGGACCGCAATGAGAATGAGCTTTGCCGGATCTGATGGTTGAAATGAAAAGAAGAAAAGGTCGAATCGACTCTGCGCTCCCTTTACCGTTTCTCCGATAAAAAGCACGAGTACAAGGAGTGAGACAATAATGAGATAGAGAAAGAATGTCGTATTACCCGAACGCAGAAACCGATAATCAGGAATGAGCGCAATACCAAACGCCACACACGCAATTGTTATCCACATAATCTGACGATCAAAGTATGCATTATCTCCTCCGAAGGTATACATGGTCACCAGACCCAAGAGAGACAAAAAAATTATGGCTGAGATAAGCCATATATCAATGCTCGCAAAAAAAGCTCTCAGGACTCGCATTCAGGTATTATGCGCCAGTTATTGAAGTGGTGCAAAGACCGCGCCAGATTTGGGCACGATATTAAGTAAATCAACGAGCGGAAGCGAGTATGATTTTCTTATCCAGACGAACTTAGTGAACTAGTGAGGACAGAACGAACATACTTCACAAGTTCGGTCGGACATACACTCTCTATTGCAAAGGCATGAAAACAGCGCCAGATTTGGGCACAATGTCTATAACCGCAGCCCCTTCCTCACAGAGTGACCCTGTCACATCTCTATATATTTTGTCGATGGTACTTGCAGAGACCGCTCTGAAGTAATGTGCATCACTCGAAGCGATACTTCGGAGAAACGCCTCGTTCACATTTTCACCAAGACCAATTGTGTAAATCTCAGTACCAGAATTCTTGAGCGCAGTCGCTGCCGTAAGCGCGTACTCCTCAGGCGTGTCTCCTGGAGCATTCGCGAGACCATCGGTGAGGAGTACGAGCACCTTTCGTGCATCAAGATTATGTCGAGAAGAAGCAAGCTCATCTTTTGCACGGATGATCGCATCACCAGTATTCGTACTTCCTGTTTCATCAGCTTGCGCGATCGTGAGTTTACTCACCACATCACCCACACGTACTCGATTATTCGTAAGCGTCTCACGTGTCATTGCGTTTGTTGCATACGTGACCACACCAACTTGATCTTTCTCCTTGAGTCTTGAAACGAATGACGTTGCAGCCTTGAGTACCGAGCTCACCGGCTCTGGAGGCGTACCCCCGTCTTCATTCATACTTCCGGAGAGGTCAATCGCCACAATGACATCGGTCGGAACTTCACAACTCCGTACGGTCTTTGCAATAGGCTCGGGCCAGGTGAAGACCACACTCTGGGTCGTGCGTGGTTCAAAGTACGGAACAATCGTTTTCGAAGCAGTGAGTGCATTCTTCTTCGCATCAAAAATGGTCGCAATCACTTCAACGTCGCGCACAGGTGTGAGCGCCGTATTCGTAATTCGCGCATCGAGTCGTGGCGCACTGTCAGCACTCTTAAGGAATCGTTCCTCTATCACAAATTGCTCCCTCCCCTGCGTTGTAGGTAGCCAAAGTGCATCACTATCGAGTTCAAAGAAGGTCTGTGTCGGAATTCGCTTTCCAGTATCAATGCGACCTTCAAAAATCGGATAGGTACTATCAGGTGGAAGTACCGTTGTTCCTTTACGTTCAACGATGAGACCTTGGGAGTCATAGAGACTAAGCGTATACCCCATTTCAGGAGAACCGGCTTTGAGGTTCCTATTTTCCACGTACGCAACCGCATTGTATTGCCCCGGCACGATCATGAACGAACGTGACCAAAGAACCTCTGGTGGTGTGACATCAAAACTACAAATTCTCGTACAGGAACCTCCACAATCAACAGCACGCTCCATACCATTTTGTGTCCCGTCAAAACATGTTGGTTCTTGGTACCAGTAGAGGTAGTAAAAAGCTGTTGAAACAAGCGCAATAAAACTTAACACCCCTATGAGGTACATGGTTCTCCTCCAA
>CAZCWH010000069.1:0-3558 GCA_964502345.1 uncultured Candidatus Saccharibacteria bacterium
TTCTCACTTCGCTCACTCCATTTTTTTTGTGCACGTACTATTGCATGGACCGCGCCCACTATGAGTGGAGTATTCTCAGTACCACTTCGCAATCCAGACTCCTGGCCTCCACCATGCGTCTGCGCAACGAGTGCCATGCCGTGTCGACGTGCAAGTACCCCAACCCCCTTTGGGCCATAGCACTTCCCCGTATCGAGCGTCATCATATCAACACCCAGCATATCCATCTGGCACGGAAGCCAGAGTGGTGCCTGACTTGCATCGAGATGGACTCGAATTTCTATATGCTCATCGGTCGCATACTTTCGAACTGCACGTGTAATCCGCTTCACATCTTGAATCACTCCAACTTCTGAATTAACGTAAGTGAAACAAACGAGTACTGTTCGCACAGAGAGCGCCTGCTGTATCGACTCTGCACTTATGAGCCCTTCATCGTCAGGATCAATGTACTTTACGACTACCCCACGATGCTCAAGGAGTGAAAGCGTTTCAAGAACTGAAGGGTGTTCCATGCGTGTTGAAATAATTTCCATGTCCGCATATGCACGCCCACGCTCTGTAAGCAGTTCGATAGTCCCCATGATACCGAGTTGATTTGATTCAGTCCCCCCGGAGGTGAAGATGATATCGGCTGCCCGAATAGAGAGCACAGTCGCTAACGTTTTACGAGCCTCTTCAATTGCCTTACGTGCAGTGAGCCCCTCGGCATGAATTGCACTTGGATTTCCAAAGCGATCCGCCCAAAAAGGCTCCATCGCATGAAGCACATCCGGGTGGACGGGTGTTGCTGCGGCATAATCGAGATATATGCGCTTATTTTTCTTCGTAAGAAAATTGAAATTCATCCTATGTGCTATGTCATGGTCATCATGTCATAGGGTGTAAAATGTGGCAATATCTGCTATACTCGGTGACGTTACGGAAGACACTCCGCCTCGATAGGCGCGTTTTTAGTTTTAAGGCATGGCTAAGAAAGAAGCTATACAACAGAATATTGTTGCGCGTCCGCCCATTGTGGTCATCATGGGGCATATTGACCATGGGAAATCGACACTCCTCGATTACATTCGTAAGTCAAATGTGGTTGCAACCGAAGCTGGTGGTATCACACAGCATCTCTCTGCGTATGTTGTAGAACATACCACTAAAGAAAACGGGAAGAAGAAAATCACATTCCTCGATACCCCTGGGCATGAAGCATTTCAAAAAATGCGTTTTCGTGGTGCTGATGTTGCTGATATAGCGATTCTTATCGTTTCAGCTGAAGATGGTGTTATGCCTCAGACACTTGAAGCTCTCGAGTGTATTACGAAAGCTAATATCCCCTACATTGTCGCGATCAACAAAATTGATAAGCCAAATGCTAACCTTGTGCGTACACAATCAAGCCTCATTGAGAATGGAATCTACATTGAAGGGATGGGTGGTGATATTTCTTGGGTTGGAATTTCTGCCAAGGCTGGAACAGGTGTCGATGAACTCCTCGATATGCTTCTCCTTACCGCTGAGCTCGCAGACCTCAAAGGAGACACCGGTGCCCCTGCAGAAGGAAAAGTGATTGAAGGACGTCTTGACATGAAGCGAGGTACGACTGCAACGGTAATTGTTTCAAACGGCACACTCAAATCTGGTTCATTCATTGTCTCAGGAAAATCGTATGCTCCAATTCGTATTATGGAAGACTGGAGTGGAAAGACAATTAAAGAAGCGTCACTCTCAGAACCAGTGGGTATTGTTGGCTGGAATGTGGTTCCTGAAGTTGGCGCACCATTTTATACGGTGAACACTAAGAAGGAGGCTGAAGAGAAAATCAGGACCTTTGTCGGAACACCAGAAAGTGCTATCCCGCAAAATGCAGATATTCCAAGTATTCCCCTACTTATTAAAGCAGACGTACTTGGGACAATTGATGCTATTAAGCATGAACTTGCGAAATTTGAGTCAGATAGAGTTACCGTACGAGTCATCGGAAGTGGGGTTGGTGATATCACCGCGAGCGATGTACAGAGTGTGAGCGCAACGGAGAACGCCATCATCGTCGGATTTAACGTGAAAGCTGACCGTCCAGCGATCGATACTGCAGAGCGACTTGGCGTCGTCATTAATACATTTGATATTATTTACAAACTCTCTGAGTGGCTTCAGGAAGCGCTCAAGGAACGAACTCCAAAGAAAGAGGAGGAGAAAATTACTGGACGCGCAAAAGTATTGAAGCTTTTCAGTGTTCAAAAATATTCGCACGTACTCGGTGCGCGGGTTGAGGAAGGGTCACTTAGTCTGAATCAAACAGTACGCATCATGCGTCGTGATCTTGAGCTTGGAAAAGGTACCATCAAGAATCTCCAGCAACAAAAATCAAATGTGCAGTCTGTATCAACTGATGAGTTTGGTATGCAAATTGATTCCAAGGTTGAAATCGCTCCAGGAGACCACGTCGAAGCATTTGATATTGTAGTAACCTAACACGCTATGACATTTGATCGACATGACCGGGCAAAGTCAGTACTCATGGAGGTTGTTGCAACCTTCATCCGCAACGAAGCAAATCAGAATCCACTTATTACCGTGACCAACCTTCGTGTGTCTCCCGACTCAAAGAATCTCACGGTCCTTTTTACAACAATCCCTGACGGTGGTGAGGGTGACGCACTCATCTTCCTTAAACGAAAGGGACGAGACTTGCGTACGTATATTAAAAAACACAGTAGACTGCGTGTTATTCCAAATGTAGACTTTGAAATCGATTGGGGCGAACGCCACCGACAACACATCGATGAAATCACCCACAAAATTGAGGGTGAGAAAAAAGAAGAAAAATAATTTAATGACACATAGTTCCTGTAAGGAATCGATTCCTACAGAATCAGTTCAGGTTGTATGATATTTTCTGCGAAAATCTCGACAACCTTTTCGATCCCTCTGGCCAGCAATATAGAAAAACCCTCTTTCGAGGGCTTTTCTATATTGCTGAGGCCAAGACGGGAATCGAACCCGTGTATGTCGGTTTTGCAGACCGAAGCGTTACCACTTCGCCACCTGGCCAATTCCTCCAGATGGCGAAGCTTCGGTCTAAGACCTCAGGTGAAATGTCTCCCAGACAATTCACCTACTTCGCCACCTGGCCAATTCCTCCAGATGGCGAAGCTTCGGTCTAAGACCTCAGGTGAAATGTCTCCCAGACAATTCACCTACTTCGCCACCTGGCCAAATAGGACAAGGCTAACTTTATCACTCTTTACAGCTCCAACCAAGCAATTATGCTATTATACCGCTCATGTCCGGGTGGTGTAATTGGTAGCCACGCAAGACTTAAAATTTTGTGGCCGTAAGGCCGTGCGGGTTCGATCCCCGCCCTGGACACTAAAATTCAAGGCCTAGCATTCTATGTTAGGCCTTGAACATTCATGCACACAATAATAGGAAGATGCTGACAATTTACTTGTCTTTATAACGTAATTTTAGTACACTCACTGCTGTCCAATCGGGATAAATATATCCGCCCATAGCTCAGCTGGTAGAGCAGATCCCTCTTAAGGATAAGGTCGTAGGTTCGAT
>CAZCWH010000070.1:0-3442 GCA_964502345.1 uncultured Candidatus Saccharibacteria bacterium
GACTGCTCCCTCACGGGAGAGGAAGGTGAGGATGACGCCAGGTCAGCATGTCCCTAGATGCCTTGGGCTGCACCCGTGATACAATGGGTAGTACAACGAGACGCAATGGCGCGAGCCGGAGCAAATCTTTATAAAACTACCCTCAATTCGGATTGAAGTCTGCAACTCGACTTCATGAAGTCGGAATCGCTAGTAATCGTGGATCAGCATCGCCACGGTGAATACGTTCCCGAGCCTTGTACTCACCGCCCGTCAAGTCAGGGGAGTCGGGAGTGCCCGAAGTTCGTGCTCGTCATGACCTACGGTAAACTCGATAACAAGGACTAAGTCGTAACAAGGCACGGCTAGCGGAAGCTGGTCGTGGATTAATTCCAATTGGACAACGCATAGATATATGGGGTAACTCTATATCGCGTGCTAATTGGTCGATATTTTGTGCCTCAATTGAGCACAAAATAGGCTTTAATATCAACCCTTAAGTGGTATTTGACTCTAGGCAAAGACCTAGCCAGGATAAGACAAAAGAAAGTGTGAAAGCTTTTGACACATAAAAAACACACCCGAACGGGTGTGTTTTTTATGTGTCAAAAAAACGTGCATGTGCACGTTTTGTAAACTTTCACAGACCGGAATGATGTCTTTGCTATTCATAGAGCAAAGACAAATGAGGTGAGGCCAACAACCACTTATGAGCGTAGCGAATTAGTGAGTTGGGCTGAGAGCGGTTGATACATGCATCCCAACCTAAGGCTTTGTCGCTCGGTAATCAGGAATGATGGGGGAACCTCCTCCAATACCAAATAATGTAATGAAAATATTTATTATTCCCCAGAATGTAATAATTAACACAAATGCGAGAATACCCCATACTGCGAGAGCCCGGGCCTTCTCACGTGCGTCTTCGTTTCCTCCACCGATGATGAAGTAGCGGAGTGCATTCACTAAGAAAAAGAGAAGGGCTAGGGCCAATATGAAGGGGATGACTGACGTATTGATGAAACCTGAAAAGGTGGTGATGTAGGCTTGAATATCCATATATGACAATCATACCCCAAAAAATCTCTACAATACGGGCTTTCTACAGATTGACAAAATACCTATGTATGCCATAATAAAAGCCGGATTTCGGTTCTAAGACATATCAATCAAGCTTCTTTATCGGAGGTGAATTATGAAAACGCCCTTCAGTCTCGGGGTACTGCTTGCAGAGGCGCTCGCGATCACGGCGTTTATCGTCATTGCTGGTTCCTGGGTGCTCAACTGGCCCATCAAACAGGTGAACCCCGAAGGAACGTGTGTTCGGGTACTCGTGATGGAGAGTCGCAGCAAACAAGTCGAGAAGCCGTGTGCATGGCTTACGACGCGGTTCCACTACACCGAACACGTCGGAAAATAATCCCTACACAGGAGGAAAGAGTGAACCAGCATACGAGTGAGCAGTACGCCGCACAACGGAAACGGGGTGACCGACTCTTCTGTGTGTTTGGAAACACCCTCGTCATGGCACCGCTGATTTTCCTCGTTGCCTACATCTTCGGATGGGTCGGCGAGACCCTTCCGCAGGAAGTCGTACTTTGCTTCATCATCATCCCACCACCCTTCGGAATGCTTTTCCGGTATTGTGGTGGCAAGCATGCGACCCCCGAATTGTGGCATTTCGGGAGAAGGGCATGATGTACAGGGCCGAGCGAAGAAATACGCTCGGCCCTCACTTTGGGAGATCACATGTCGATTCGAAATGTGTTCAGACGTGAGGACTGTGGGCTCATGCTGTTGCTCATCCTCATCCTGGCAGGTGGCACCACCGAGGTGGTAAACAGCCTCGCTTTTCAACTCACCCTCATCGCGATTCTCATCATTTTCGTCTTGAGGACTGTACTGATTCATTCCAACCCGGGAGAGGGAAGAAGGTACGAAGAATAAGCCCAATCCAGGGCTCAAATGGCCGCGCATGTATATGAATTACGCGCGGCTTTTTCAATGCATGGGTACTTGCGCAATATTTAAATATATGGTATAATATAAACAGTTAAATCAGCCTTGAAAGGGCTCAAAATGTACCTCAGCTTCCGCAGGATTGGGTTCGGCGTCATGGTGGGGTCGACCGTGTTGACCCTCGTCGTTCCGTTCATTCGATAGAAAAGGAGAAGATCATCATGGACTTCGCTCATAAGGAAAAGGACCGCATCTGCGGTCGCTACACCCACATGCCTGTGACCACGAAGAAGGTCTGGCAGGAAGTCATCGGGGGCATCTCGCTCTTCATCATCATCGGGTGCGTGCTCGCCGCCGGTGGAATGTTCTAAGTGACCAGGGTCACGTTCGAAAGGTCGGTCGTTGCGCTTGCGCGACGCCGACCTTTTTCTTTTGTCTCAATACAAATAAATCGTGCCCCACACTTGCATGCGGGGCACTACTTCTTTCTGCATCATGAGTTCTCCTTAGGCTTCGGAAATCGCCAGAGTTTCATGCCGGCTTCGACCCATGCTCGGATGATTGAGTGGGACGTGTGCATGTAGAGCTCGAAAAACGGATTTCGGAACATGAGTACTCTCCCTGGGTTGGACATCCAATTTCAGTATGCGCTCATTTAGGAAAGAATCATCAATGTTGTGCACAGGTAAAAAATAATCGAGGGCCGAACGCGCATGCGCGTTCGGCCCCGTAGTGGTCAGTGCTGGAGCTTCTTCCCCTTGAGCCTCGCTTGCCGCCGCCGGAGGCGCCTCTTCCCCTTGATCTCGCGTTCGTTCCGCATCTCCTCGTCGCTCATCTTGACGGGGGGAGCACCACGGGGACTACGCTTCCCGGACTTTTTGACACAGCTCGGCGAAACAAAGTGCATGTGCTTTCTCCTTGTACGGTTTCACTATTGAAACCGTGTGCTACAGTACTCCAAAGGTCGTATCAATGCAAGACTAAGGGCAGATATGCTTCATTGCTCTGAAGCACTTATTTTGGTAGTATCACACGGTATTTATTGAATCGAAGGTGCGGCAGTGGCTATGAAGTGCAACGGGGTTGTTCTTCATCCGGAGGAGTGGTTAGAGCGGTAAATATACAATTTAAAAACTTAGTGCGGCAGTGGCTATAAGAAGCAAACCATTTTGCTTCTTATCCGGTTCCGAGCAAAGTGAGGAAATTGGCGATGTCGATAGACAAGACAATAGGGTGGTTAGCGCGGTGAAACAGTATAGTATACTGTTTCACCTGATAATGACTTGGCCTCAGTTCGTCCTTTGAAAATTAAAAATAGTGTCCAATGTGCGGCCGTAGCTCAGGTGGTTAGAGCGCGTCACTGATAATGACGAGGCCGTAGGTTCGAGTCCTTCCGGCCGCACATTGAACGGTATTTAATTTTTAAACAAGTCCCAGTTCCAGACGACATCTAGCTTGCTCGGTATGACATAATACGGACAATGAATCCCATGTATAAGGCACGAGG
>CAZCWH010000071.1:0-2902 GCA_964502345.1 uncultured Candidatus Saccharibacteria bacterium
ACTTGGACTCAAGAAAAATGTTGTTGGTCTCATTCCTGCAGCAGAAAATGCTGTCTCAGATAGTGCAATGCGCCCAGGAGACGTACTCACCATGATGTCAGGAACGACCGTAGATGTACTCCATACTGACGCGGAAGGGCGTCTCGTACTCGCTGATGCACTCCACTACGCACGAAAATATGAACCGCGACTTGTCGTTGATGTAGCAACACTCACCGGAGCAGCATTAGTTGCGGTAGGACAACACGCACACGTCATCATGACTAAAGACAGAAAGCTCGAGGACCAATTTCGCGAGTTGGGTGAAGAGAGTGGCGATTACGTCTTTCCACTTCCACTCTGGGATGAATACAAGCCTTATACAAAGGGAGTCCATGGGGATATTGCCAACATCTCTTCTGGTGATTCAAAATACGGTGGCTCGATAAATGGTGGCATGTTCCTCTCTCATTTTACAAAAGGGATGAAATGGGTTCACATTGATATGGCACCTCGTATGACGTCAGTCCCGAGTGATAAACTCGCTAAAGGTGCAACGGGTGAGCCTGTCCGCCTCCTCATTAAAATTGTTGAAAAACTATAAGCTCTATCAAAGAGAGACGAAGTGCACTGACTCCATAAACTGACGCTTGAGTGCATGATAAAATAGAACTGTGGACGTAGAGCAACTGCAAACACAGAGTGCCGTATTTAGTATTAAAACCGATGTATATTCGGGTCCTTTAGATTTGCTCCTTGATCTCATTGAAAAGCGAAAACTGCTCATCAACGACATCTCAATTGCAGCAGTGACCGATGAGTACATGCGGTATGTTGCTATTATGGAAAAAAGTATGCTCCGTGAGACAGCAGACTTCGTTGTACTTGCAGCAACACTCCTCCTCATCAAATCAAAGTCATTGCTACCTGTCCTCGAACTGAGTGGGGAAGAAGAGGAGAACATGGAACATCTGGAAGAACGACTCAGACAGTACCAAATCTTCAGAAACGCTGGAAAAATTATTGAGCAAGCATTCGGGAAACAAATGCTTTATGAGCGTACCTATATCTATGATGAGACACCATTGTTCGTAACTGATACCTACACCGAGATACCGTCACTCTATGACAGCATTAAAGAAGTAATAACTCGTCTTCCGAAAAAAACTGAGGTGCCTAAAGTACAAGTTAAAAAGGTTGTATCGCTTGAGGAGATGATTGAACGTTTACGTACTCGCATCGAACATCAGCTTACATTTAAATTTAAAGACTTTACCGGAAACGCAACTGAGCGGACCACAATTATTGTCGGTTTTTTGGCAGTTCTGGAGATGGTTAAGCAGGGAAGCGTTATTGTGAGCCAAGCCTCACACTTTACGGATATTGAAATTGAACGTGATACCGGAAGTAAACCAAGGTATATATAGTTATTCTTGCTAAAGCTATCGACAGGTGCACAGGAAAAGTGCCATTTTTATTGGTATACTGGGTAGATGGAGCTTGAACGGCACATTGAGGGTGTCTTGTTTTACAAGGCAGAGCCTATGACTGTAACTGCGCTTGCAGGTTTTTTTGAACTTCCCGAAACAGATATCCTTGAAGCACTCAATATCCTTGAAGCACGTCTCAATATGGGTGGTACTCGTCTCGTACGTACCGACACATTAGTTGAACTCGTCACCGCACCCGATGTTGCGACAACCATTGAAAAACTGCGTCGCGATGATCTTAAGCGTGACATAGGAAAGGCAGGTGCTGAGACACTAGCGATAATTCTCTATCGTGGCGCACAGAGTCGTGCAGAAATTGATAATGTCCGTGGCGTCAATTCATCTTTTATTCTTCGAAACTTACTTATCCGAGGACTCATTGAACGACGAAGTAATCCTCGTGATCAACGCTCATTCATGTATGCAGTAACACCAGCGCTACTTACACACCTTGGAATTACCAAGCGTGAGGAGCTTCCACAATTCGCAGACATCATGAATGCTCTTGATTCATTTGAACAAGAACGGACCAAGGAAGGGAATGAAAATCCTCTCGTTAACGCATAATCAAGTATGTCTCTCATTGCAACAGAAGAATCTTTCGAAAATACTGAGGAAATACATCACGATGTCGAGGGTGGAAATCTTCCGGTCGTGGGGCAACTCCTCGTTGCGCTTAGTATTTTGGGCATTGTGTTTGCATCAACCTATACAGGGACACTTGCAGCGCTAATGAAAAAGACAGAGCCGCCCGCTGATATCAGAGTCGAGGCAACTATTACTGAAAGTGCACTTGCACCTGGTCTCACGAGTTACTTTGATGACATGTCACTCACTGCTCGCGCAGCGTTTGTCTGGGATGTGAAAAATGAACGTGTGCTTTTTAATAAAAATGCTGACGAAGCGCTTCCACTCGCTTCTGTCACCAAGCTTATGACAGCACTCGTTGCATATGAACTCCTCGACGATAATTCAGAGGTTGATATTTCAGTCGAGGCAATTCGAGAAGATGGTGATAGTGGTTTCCATGATGGAGAAATCTTCAGCGTGCGCGATCTCACGGACCTTATGCTCATAGAGTCCTCAAATGATGGGGCGCGAGCACTTTCTTCTGCAGCTGGATCAGCACTTGTAGAATCAAATGACCCTAATCAGGTGTTTATTGAAGCAATGAATATCAAAGCTGGGGAGATTGGACTCTCGAGTACGCATTTTAAAAATGTTACCGGTCTTGATATTTCGAAGACTGAGCCGGGAGCAGTTGGCACTGCACGCGATATGGCATTTCTGATGGAGTACATCATTACCCACTATCCCGACGTGGTCGCACTTACTTCAAGCGAACGTACCACCATCGATAATGCTGACGGCGAGTATCACATTGTAAAAAATACCAATGAAGCAGTGAATGATATTAAAGGTCTTATTGCTTC
>CAZCWH010000071.1:2912-3408 GCA_964502345.1 uncultured Candidatus Saccharibacteria bacterium
CCCAGACATCTTTGCTATCCCAGGTCTCCTTGGTTCAAAAACTGGCTACACCGAGCTCGCTGGAGGTAATCTCGTTATTGCATTTAACGCCGGGTTCAATCGGCCAATCATTGTTTCAGTCCTTAGCTCAACACAGAATGGCCGATTTGAAGATGCAAAGCTTCTTTCAGAGCGAGCACGAGCCTACGTTCTGAGCGGACAATAGTAATCAAATTTTATGGACTTAGCGCTTATTAAAGTTTTTGCACCGACAACACTGGCCTTCATTGTGGGTATTATCATCACTCCACTTGTCACACATTATCTCTACGAGCATAAGATGTGGAAGAAGAAGGCAGGAAAGGGTTCAGGGTACGGAGGAGGAGAAACTCCTATTTTTGATCAACTCCATAAGGAAAAGGATACTAATACTCCGCGTATGGGAGGTATCGTCATCTGGCTCAGTGTGCTCATCACCATTTGTTGGATTTGGTTTTTGCAATTCATTCTGCCTGAC
>CAZCWH010000072.1:0-3358 GCA_964502345.1 uncultured Candidatus Saccharibacteria bacterium
TTCACCCTCTTACCAAAGTCTATACGAAAGCATCAAAAATATGGCCAAAAGCAAGATAATCAGAGTAAAAACGCATTTGAATTAATGTGATTTGTTTAGTCAATAGTATGGGGTTACTGCTGGTGGTATAGTGTGAGCAATCATATGCAACTCGTATATTCCGCAATTGATGTATTGTACGCACACACGATAGGATTATTTCTTGGTTCTTTTGAGGTGGTGAAACGCGGTCATACACAAACCCCTGAAACAATGCTCCTTGAGTCCGCATACATACCCACTCATGATGATGATGAGGTTATGACAGAAGAACAGGAAACTGAAGTCACTCCTGAACCCACTTTCAAGAAGATAGAGGCAGTTCTCAAACAAGATCCTCCTCTGGCGCTCGCTAATGAGAAAAATGTCGTCATGTATGTCGGAACCAATGAGACACCACTCTATATGAAGCCGACACAGGAATTCGATACATGTATTGGAATCCTTGCGTATGGCGAGATGGCAATGGTACTTGAACAACGAGGCAGATGGGCGAAGGTGGTCTGTCGCGAACTCGAGGGATGGGTACTCAGGGAGGATCTCGTTGATCGTGCAGCGTACGTGTATCCAGAATTTGTGATTGGCGAAGAGAATGATGTTGATGACCCAAATACAGCCCGTGTACGTGCAATGCTTGGAGATACCTTTGGTGGTGCAAAAGTGGAATTCCCACTTCAGGCGGGGGAGTACGTTATGTATCGACTCAAACGGAAGGGTCTCAGCATTCCATGGCCCGCTACACGACCACGCGTTCCAGGACTTTGGCATTCAATCCTAAAGGGTGTTCCTGGTATTCATATGGGTATCGTACCAAAGACCGGCGCTGTCATGGAATACGTATTTAAAGAGGAGCTTGGCCATGTTGCATACGTTGAAGCCGTTTTTCCTGACGAGACGATCCATATTTCTGAAGTAAATTACCCTGACCGTGGTATCTATAACGAGCGTATTATTACTCGAGAGGAATGGAGGGAACTCAGACCGGTTTTCATACAAGTGGCCTGAAAATAATACGCGAAGCGCATATATTTTTAGAGCCTGTGGCCTAGAAATTAAGGAATGCAATGACTATAATTTCTGGTCTGTCTTCTTTTTCTTCTCATAATGAAAATGAAGACCATCTTTTGTTTCGCATAAAAGAAAAGGTGACTACTTAGAAACAAGGCTTTGTTGACATAATCCTGCAACAGGAATAGACTCTTTATGCGGGCCCGGGACTGTTCGTGGACAACGAGCGCCATATGGCCATCCGCTTGTGAAACGAGGCATCGGTTTCTGACCGAGAATTGCCACGCTCTCCAGTGGGTGCATGCTAGCTTGAAGCGCCACGCTTCAAACCGGGTTCGCACCACCACGTTCTTTTTAGTTCTTTACTCCGAAAAACCCCCGCTCTACATTTTGTACAGCGGTTTTTTCATGCCAGGTTTTCTTGAGTTAAAAACTTTTTAGAAAACCTAGGCCGTCGCAACGTGCTATTCCTAATGCCACGTTGTGACGAACAAAGTCGAACTATGGCTGTATTGTGTTTGTTCACTTTGTCGAGGTAAACTAGTTCTATGGAAAAACAGAGAGTCGCATTTTTTGATATTGATGGAACAGTGTTTCGTTCGAGTCTTCTCGTTGAACTGGTCGGAAGACTCATTCAGGAAGGTATTTTCCCTAAGGATGCGAGTACAGTCTATGCGGCATCCCACGAGGCATGGCTTAATCGTGAAGGGAGTTATGATGCGTACATCGAAGGAGTGATACAGGCCTATGTACACAACATCCGAGGTGTACACTATGGTGATCTTGCAGACATCGGGAGACTTGTTGTGGCGGAACATAGTAAACACGTATATCGCTATACACGAGATCTTATCTCCAATTTGAAATCCGAAAATTATTCCATCATTGCTATCTCGCAGTCACCTAAAACTATACTTGATGATTTTTGTGCTTCATATGGTTTTGATAAAGTGTACGGTCGCATCTATGAACTTGGACCGCAGGATAAATTCACGGGAAATATCCTTGAACTTGAACTGATTGAGAATAAAGCAAATATCGTAGAGCGTGTGTTTGAAAAGAATAATTTTGAGCGTGAGGGTTCTGTTGGAGTAGGGGATACTGATGGTGATATTCCGCTCCTCGAATCGGTCGACACACCAATTTGCTTTAACCCAAATAGAAGGTTGTATGCGCATGCGCAGAAGATGAAGTGGCCTGTTATAGTTGAACGAAAAGACGTCGTCTACACGCTGTAGACTCTTTGTTTTAATCATATTTCTTTGTTGCTTCGCTCGTTTGTTCCATGCGCAGTAGATTTCTACAGCTTAGTCACAAACATCGCTTGCGCCTTGAACTCTAGTCAAAACAAAAAGTCTAAGTTGCGTTCATAAGTTTATGAAAAACAAACTTTCAGAAAAAGAAAAGAGGTTCATAAAGGAAGTGTGGGATTACTACAAAGCGAATGGAAGAAATAGTCTCCTATGGCGGAAAACTAAAAATCCATATCACATCCTTATCTCAGAAGTAATGCTTCAGCAGACACAGGTGGATCGAGTTATTCCGAAATACAAAAGTTTTCTTAAAAAATTTCCAACCATAAAAGCACTGAGCAAAGCTTCGCTCGGCGAAGTACTCCGCGAGTGGCAAGGGCTTGGATATAATCGTCGTGCAAAGATGCTCCATGAGTGCGGAAAGGTGATCGTAGGGGAATATCAGGGTAGGTTTCCTACCAAATACAAGGAGCTCGTAGAGCTTCCGGGTATTGGGTCGTATACCGCAGGAGCAGTCTTGGCTTTTGCCTATGGAGAGGCCATTCCGATTATTGAGACGAATATTCGCACCGTCGTACTGCATTCATTTTTTAATGATCAAACCGATGTGCCTGATGCAGAAATAGGGAAGGTAGTAGATCGTACCCTCGATAAAACGAATCCCCGAGAGTGGTACTACGCACTCATGGACTATGGCGCATATATAAAAAAGGAATTTGGAAATCCAAATAGTAGAAGCAAACACTACACAAAGCAGTCGACCTTTAAGGGCTCAGATAGGGAAATACGGGGTGCAATACTTAGACTGCTTGCCAGAGGGTCATATACTCGCGCACAATTTTTGAAACAGCTTCCATTTGAAGATATTCGCATTGACACACAGGTAGAAAATCTTCTAGAGGAAGAGATGATTAAGAAAACTCGAGACAGGTATACCCTACCGTAGCACTTTTTACTTCGTATCTTTGAGCTTCAGAGTGAAATAGATACCCGGAACCATAAGGAGACCAAGTACGATGAAGATTTGATTGAATGGTAAGTAGAGCAAGGTTAGGCTT
>CAZCWH010000073.1:0-3349 GCA_964502345.1 uncultured Candidatus Saccharibacteria bacterium
GCGGAGATGCGCGTGCATAGGCACGAGTAAGCATCGAGCCGGGCCTGCAAGCACTTAGTATTTTGAGCTTGTGAAAAATACTTAGTGACTTGATGGTCGAACCCACAATAACGGGTACTGCTCATGTAATGAGAGAAGCCCTACCCTAAACGAAGCTACTTATACACGTAGTGACTTGGGTGAATTAGTCTGGGAGACATTATGCAGCTCAATAGAGCCATATTTCTATGAGTGTGTTAGCATAGATTTATAATGAAAAACACCTATAAATACTTGATAGCTACTGGAGTGATGGGCTTACTCTTTTTTCCTATTCATTCCTCCTTTGCACAGGCTGAATTAGTGCCAGATACGGTCACTATGATGAAGGCGCGGGTTATCGAGATCGAAAAGGAGGAGACAAAAGCTGTAGAAGGCACTGACGCTGTCCATTCCTTCCAGACTATTAAAGTAAAGATTTTGGACGGAGCTGAAAAAGGAAAAACCGTCACGGTAGAAAACGATTACTTTAATCTCGAGGAAGGTGAGACTTTTTACTTAATGCATACTGTAGATCAATTCAGCGGTCTGGATTACTACATGGTAAATGACCCCTACCGTCTACGGCAGTTGTTCCTTCTTGTTGGACTATTTGTACTCGTAGTGTTTATTTTTGGCGGAAAGCAAGGTATGAGAGGGCTCGCAAGCCTTATAGGGAGCTTTCTCTTCATCTTCTATGTACTCCTACCGGGCATCATGCACGGCTATTCCCCTCTTTTGATCACTGTAGCAGTATCATCTCTCATTATTGTTCTTGGTTCCTATATCACCCACGGCTTTACTCGTACCACTTCTGCTGCGGTACTAGGAATGATCTCCACAGTCACCATAACAGGACTCTTTGCGTACTGGGTCGTTCACTTCACTAGATTAAGTGGTTTTGGATCGGACGAGATTGTGTATTTAAACCTCAATGCTGGAGGAACCATTGATGTCATAGGGCTTCTTTTGGGTGGAATCATTATTGGGCTCCTCGGTGTACTGTATGACGCTGCAATTGGTCAGTCTGTGTCAGTGGAAGAACTTACCCGTATTGCTCCTCATGTACCACGAAAGATCATCTATCAGAGAGCGCTTCGCATTGGTCGGGAGCACATAGGAGCATTGGTTAATACTCTTGCTATTGCCTATGTTGGAGCATCACTTCCCCTTTTGCTTTTGTTCTATCAGACTTCAAGCGGAACATTTGCCCATATCATCAATACAGAAATTTTTGCCACAGAGATTGTGCGAATTATGATTGGTAGTATCGGACTTGTTCTTGCAGTACCGATTACAACAGCTGTCTCTGTACTAATGCTGGTAAAAAAGCCTATGCAGATAAATGACTCCCATATTGTTGAAGAAGAATATAAAGCTCTGGAACATGCTATCCATACCCATAAGCACTAAAGATTTAGACGTATATCATTAATCACGCGTACATAAAACACAACAGTATCCTTTCAGGAAACTCCTTTTGCTATACTTATTCTATGAAATCAGAAGAGAAAACTATTAAACAATACAACACCGAGCAGGAGAAGGATGATAAAAAGATATGCACTACATTGAAGAAACTAATCAATGAAAACCTACCTGAAGCAACAAGCAAGGTGTGGCACAGACATCCAGTATGGTTCATCGATGGGAACCCAATAGTAGGATACAGCAAATTAAAAAGCGCTGTCAGATTAATGTTCTGGAGTGGAGTAAGTTTTGAAGAAGATGCACTCAAGCCTGGGAGTGGTAAATTCAAAGATGCTTCTATTGATTACCGTGAATTTACAGAGATTAACCTGAAAGACATAAAGCGGTGGCTACAGAAATCAAAGAAAATACAGTGGGACTATAAAAATATTGTTAAGCGAAAAGGAAAACTACTGCGCATAAAGTAATCGCAGTTAATTCGTCTTCAGCTGAGCTCGCAATCAGCAGGCTTTGACTTAGCTCCATGAAAAAGCGAGCTCGCTTTCTCATGGAGCTGTTTTTCGTTGTTTTTAATATGTTAGTCCAAAATTTCGCTCGAAAAGTACAGGGGTGTTATCAGCAGTGGTATCAGAGGAACTAAGTGGAAGTTGTTCACTATGATCAGGCCAAGGAAGTGGTAGCGTACCTCGAAAAGGTTTATTGCCAAATACTACATCAGCAATACCAGCTCCTTCACTCCCCGGTAGCCACGCAGCGACAAGCGCGTCGATGCCTTCAATTTCATTTTTAATAAGGAGTGGTCGTCCTGAGACAATAATCACAACAACCTTCTCACTCGTCGCTTCCATATTCTGTATTGCTTTCAGGTCTTCTCCATCAAGTATCGGATATGCGGTATCACCCCATCCTTCAGCGTATGGTTTTTCTCCCACAACAACAATTCCAATATCTGCCTTTACTCCTGTGTTAGAGAAGTTTCCAAGGCGATCATATTCTATCTTTGTCCCTGGATTTGCTGCATCACGAATCCCCTCAAGGACTGATGTTGCACCCTCAACATCGTTCCCTTCAATACCCTGCCACTCGATACTCCACGCCCCCATTTGCTTCCCTATATTGTCTGCAGCACTTCCAGCGACACGAATATGACGAGCATTCGGTTTGATTGGTAATACTTGGTCATTCTTTAGTAAGACGAGCGACTCTGCGACCGCTTCGCGAGCGAGTGCACGATGTTCAATTTGTGAGACCTTTGGAGAAGCACCGACTGCTTCATCTTCATCAAATAGCCCAAGAGCAAACTTTGCGTATAAAATCCTCCCTACTGCATCATCAATTCTTGCATCACTCACTAACCCTAGTCTGTTTGCCAATTTCATGTGCCGTGTAAATGTTGCATAGTCGAAGGGTAGCATGAGCATATCGACGCCAGCATTCACTGCTGAAACGGTCGCCCAAAAAATATTTCGTCTTCCTTCATGAACCCCATACCAATCTGAAACCACAAATCCCTTAAAGGCCAGCTCACCTTTGAGTACATCAGTGAGTAAATATTTTTGCAACACCATTCTTTTATCCCCCCAGGTATTAAGTCCTACCATCACACTGAGTGCACCTGCGTCTACGGTGGCTGCAAATGGGGGCAAGTAATCAGAACGAAGGAGCGTCTCATTTGCTTCAGTGACCCCTTGGTCGATTTTAAAATTCTTATTTAAGGATGTATTCCAACCCATCGCTCCAAGACCGAGATAGTGCTTCAAAGTAGCGAGCACATAAATACGAGACGACTCATCTCCGTATACTGTTTGCAGTCCTTCTAGATACGCAACTCCAAGTGTCGAGACGAGTTCTGAATCATCCGAAAAAGCTTCATACACGCGACCCCACCGTATATCTTTTG
>CAZCWH010000074.1:0-3182 GCA_964502345.1 uncultured Candidatus Saccharibacteria bacterium
AGGTGTTTCGATCCGTAGCCGAGCAAAGCCTCTCATACGCCCGAAGTCAAAATAACAACGAAGCTATATCCGAACTTACCGAAGCCAGAGCGCATTGGCGCGCCATGGCTTTTCAGTTGGCGCCCGGCGTTTTAAGCATAGCTTCTCAAGCCGCCGCATTCCTTAGAATTTCAGGCGTGAGCGATAGCTGGATCAGCGGCTATCTATCAAGTTTTAATGTGTCTAAAGAGGAAGGAGCTCCACCTCTCGGCTTGCCTCTCATCGACACTCTTCCGGAGCCCGACGATCTCAACTCCTCCCAAGAACGAAAGAACGCCTTCGCCTCAGCCAAAATAGCCTTAAAAACCTCCTACGACGCCGCCCAGTTCGTCGACGGTCTTGCCAACACCTACTGGCTTAATGCGTATTTTGATAGCGATGAGATGGGGATACAGATGCACCGTGAGCAGATGGAGAGCATCTACCAAAGCGCTCAATCTTACGGCCTGGCTCTGCCTGTCAGCCAAAGCCTCATCCTCATGCCGTCCAAAGTGAGCTATACCGACGAGCTAGGAAACACAGCCCAAAGCACCGTCAAATTCATGAACAGCGGCAGCTATTACAGTTCTTCTCCGCAATATTACTCTGAATACACCGACTCATACACTTATGACGGCCTTATCAGCCAAGACATGCAGCAGTATCTCTCACACCCATCGCTGGGATGGCGGGAACAACAGGAAGACGGTACCCTCATACCCCTGGCAGACCGCTACGCCGACTTCTCAGGCCTCTTTAGAGACAACCCCGGCTATCAGGTCGAGTTCTTCGAGCGTGTGAAGTGCTTAAAGATCATCGAGACCGGCAACCCCACCAAGTGGGAGTTCAGAGACCCCTCCACAGACACGCTCCTGGCTTCGGTGGTGATCCCGGGGAGCCAGATGAACGAGGAGAATCTAAACCCCGTCAACCTAGGACGTGATATCAAGATCACTGAGACTTATGAGAATGGAAAGCTAAGACTTGTGACGGTAACGGATACGGAGCTCGATCAGAGTGTTTATATCCAAAAGACTAAGTTTGCGGATAACATTAGCTATAGCCCATTAACCGGGCAGGTATACGAGGGCGTTGTAACAGCCTCGCTTTTAAAGAATCAGAACGATATTTTTTCATTTGCCATGCACGAAGGCATTGAGGACGAACTCTATTTTTACGATGACCTGCTGTTCTATGACGGTTTTTTTGATCCAAGCTCTACCGATCAATTCATCCTAGCTTCAAAAGTGGTTAGCGAGAATGCGCAGGATGCGCTTTACCATTTACTGCCCGGCATTAATGGCCAGGGGGAGGAAGGGGTTGCGGACATCAGTATCCGAGTATTTAGAAACAACCTTATTAAAAATCGAGTAAGCGGAGATAGTGTGTATCTGGTACCTCTTTTCGAGGGAGCGCGCGGTTTGTTAGATATTGATGACTGGTATAGCGATGCCGCTAAGCACAATGATAAACTTTCAGCCAAGGTTATTCAAAGGCTCAGGGAAAATTATTCTACTTTGCTGCCCGCAGACCTCCAGAAAAAGCAAGTATTGATAGCCTACTCAGGATCAGCAAACCCTCTTTTAAAAGCGATTTCACAGTGCCCGGATATTCCTGCAGATGCCGCCTTGATTTGGGGTCCGGTGATGTACCCACCCAAAGATTTCAGTAAAAACCCAAGATTTAAGACCTTGATCAATGTTTGGGGATCTCTAGATCTTTTCGAGTTGAGCGGAACCGTCGGCCCGCTCGATTTCAACGCCGCCGGAGTTAAGACTTACAACATCATGATTGAAGGCGCCCAGCATACTGATTTCTGGTATTATGATGGAAAATGGGATGGAGTGATTGATTCTCAAGGCGCTATAGCTTCACAAAGCAAGATGATTAATCAAAAAACAGCGGATTTCCTTCAAAGACTCGCGATTCAGGTTGGTGTGGGGTCGTCCGATGAAGATTTGAATCAATTCTTGAAAAGGAAAGGCGTGGAGTTGAGGAATGGAATTTATTATGTCAATCTTAAAGAAATTTAAAATAACAAATTTAGCCATAATTTTTTTCTTAGCAGTTGCTTTGTATATTGGAACACAGCCTGCCTTAAACTGCTTTGAGAATGTGAAAGCAGATGATTACAAACTCAAAAAATTGCCCTCTTCGGAAAGAATCGAGGTTGAGCGTGACGGTGGGATTGCGGTTGTTAGTGGAGCGGATCAGGGTGAGGCAGAGGCATTCACTGATTCTTTGGGGAGCCTAAACGATCTTTATGGGCATCTTCATCTAGGAAAGGACTTGATGCGTCGAGGTGAATTTCGACAGGCCGAAACAGAATTTAACATGGTTATTAAGGGGGTCGGTGGAAAGAGTGATGCGTGGATGGGACATTTGGCATTAATGCAATTATATGAAACCGAAGGAAGCTATGAAAAGGCTCTTCGCGAATGTGAATATATTATCCAAAATTCATCAGAATATGCGCGCCCTGAGTATGAGAATAAACTCAATGACTTAAAGCTTAAGGCCAAAGCCATTAAATCGCTGTCATAGTTTTCCATATCCTCCCCAGGGATTTCAATCGATGCGCATAGACCGGACAACGTCCCCAGCCCCCAAAAAGCACCACGTTAAGCAATAGCTAAAATGCCTGTGCGTGTCAGTCAAGGCAATCGGAATCTGTTTTAATCGATCCGTTCTAACGTAGCCCTTTTCACGGTCTGGGGACGTTGTCCGGTTTGTGCGTTGATGGGGAAAGCTAACTTCTCCCCTCGGAACGTCGTTCGGTAAACAAACCCCATGTTCCGGGGACACAATACCTAATACAAGAGGATAACCTCTCATGCCGACACGATCTGGCACACGATCTGGGGACACATAACATAACTAGGTTAATTAAGTATTATGTCCGCGGAAGCTTGCCCGGAAGCCTTCAGTAACGATTCTTTCGATCTTTATGCTAAACTGTATTCTCAGGTTTAAATAAAGGTACCCTCATGCGCCTCAAATTTTGGACCTTGCTCGTCCTCTTCGTCAGCCTTACCATCCCTGCCGCTCACGCGTTTGACTGGCAGTCCGCATTGAATAATCTCGGCGTCACTAAGCAGACCACGCTCGGCAGCACCAAGATAGGGCAGGGTCTCAAAGAAGCTCTCAGGGTCGGCATCGACAAA
>CAZCWH010000075.1:0-3135 GCA_964502345.1 uncultured Candidatus Saccharibacteria bacterium
GACACTGATAATGTCGAGGTCAGAAGTTCAAGTCTTCTATCGCCCACCACTAGTAATACATAAAAAATGTTATAATAATAGGCTCATGATAAGCTGAGCAAAATCTGAGGTATCATTTACCTCATCCTGCTCATGAAAAACCGTTACTCCTTCCGTTCCCGAATTTCCGAGAAGAAATTCCGACAGATTCTACGGCTGTTTGCGATGGACTTAGAGGCAACGAAAATTGCCCAGTTGACCGGGGTGAGCCGGGTGACTGTGAACAAGTATCTCAAGGCCATTCGCACGGTCATTGCGGCGGATTCCGAGCGTGCCTCACCGGTCGGAGGAGAGATTGAAGTCGATGAATCGTACTTCGGCCCGCGTCGTGTTCGTGGCAAACGTGGACGCGGTGCGGGCGGAAAGACGATTGTTTTCGGACTCTTCAAGCGCAGCGGAAAGGTCTACACCGAGATTGTTCCCGATGTGAAGAGTCGCAGTCTGCAAGCCATCATTCGCGGTCGCGTGTCCGTGGACAGCATCATCCATTCTGATGGTTGGAGAGGGTATGACGGCCTCGTCGATTTGGGGTACGAGAAACATTTCAGGGTGCATCACGGCAAGAGCGAATTCGTCCGTGGCCGTTCTCACATCAATGGGATCGAGGCATTCTGGAGCTTTGCAAAAGTCCGGCTGCACAGGCTCCGAGGCATTCACAAGCACACATTCTACCTGCATCTGAAAGAGTGCGAGTGGCGGTTCAACCACCGTCACGAAAACCTGTATACTGTCCTCCTATCACTCCTCAGAAAATCTCCGCTCAACTTATCTTGAGCCTAATAATATATATGGACGTTCCAATCCCTGAAGAAACAACATTATCCAATAGCGATGGAGTTGAAATTAATGACGCAATGGACAATCGACTGATTGAATTGCTCGCAATTCTTTCTGAGCTACGCACACTTTGTAAGTCAAAGATGAACAAACTAGGATTAAACGATACTCAGCGCGTCATTGATTTCTTTTTAAGTGGTATCGATGTCAAATCACTGGTCGAACAATACCAACTTTTTTCCAATGATCGAAACTCTAGTACAGGACAGTTCTCGTACGGAGGTGCACTGCATTGCATTCACGATTTTGTCCGTACCGATGCATTCGTAAGGGGGGTTGTCCACCATGTGACAAAAATGCGTGGACAGCTTAAACGGCCAATGAGAGTGCTTGATGCTGGTTGTGGTCCAGTAGGCATTCTAGGAATCACAGCCGCCCTTACCGATCCTCAAGTTCAAGTAATACTCTTAGATATCAATACGATTTCAACGATCATCGCCGAGAAAATAGTAGAGAAATTTAACTTACAAGATCGAGTCCGTGTTGTATGTGCTGATGCAATGACATGGCAGCCTAAAGAGCTACAGGACTTACTTGTTAGCGAGACTATGTATGTCGGATTTACGCAGGGAGAAAAACTCCCCAACATCATGGCTAACTTATCGAAATTCGTTCAACCTCGCGGGAAAATCATGCCCCAGTATGTGACAGTGGAGATCGGTATCGAAGATCCTGTAACGGGCACATTGATCGCTCCGTTCACAGTAGGGCAACGGTTTGAATTTGCTCCCAGTAAGACCGTGGATGTTTCCGGTGTTAATGCTCATTCGCATTTTCCCTCTCCTGTAGTACTTCAAGAAGGAAGGAGATTTTACAGACTCATTGCCAGCACAGTTGGCCTTGCCCCCGATATCGTCATCCGTCCTGAGAGTGGAGCGCATATTACGGATCCTTTGGTTATCGGTGAAGAATATGGAGATGGAACAACACGAAATGGTTTCATAGTAAAGTACCCTATCGGAGCTTTTTACAATGATGACGAGAGTCGATTGATTGGAGGGGATATTACTCCATATTAGTGAATATTCTTACAAGTTTAATAATGTTGAAACTTATTGAGCCATCACACCACCCTCAGCCCCCGCAGGCTCTTCAATACCTCACGTTCTTTCAGAAACTGATACACCTCCCTCAGTTCAGAAAGCAGACTCCATGTTCCACCATAGTTGCTATTAAATACAAAAATGGTATTTTAATATTATGAATGGAGCCAACGAAATCTTGGAGCAATTAGTTCTAAAGGCTACTACACGCGATAGCGAAGAAACTGTAGGCGCAAATATCCTTGAGGAAATCGGGGGTCTTGTTCGAGACTTCCGCAGTGCCCTTGCACTTTCCCCGACCCAATTTGCCGCCAGACTGCAAAAATCTGTCCAGGCTGTTCATCAGTGGGAAAAAGGGAATATCCCGCTTAATCGCATTCATTCTTTTCGTCAGCTAGTTCAAACAAAGGCTGCAGAAGTTACAAAGCCTGCTATAGCTCAGCCTGCCGTCGAGGTTGCCTCTTCTCGTTACAAAGACCTAGGCATTTATTTCCCTAGGGAAGTACGAGAGAAAGAGGCTCTTGCGAAAGAAGCATGGAATATTCAGCTAGGAGAAGTGCCGTTCTCAGAACAATACATATCGGTGGTATACGCGGACATTCTGCGAAAAGGAAAGGGTGTCCATAATTTTGTCTTTAATGGTCTGAACAATACAGCGCATCGTTCCTATGCATCGCTTCGGAGAGCCCTCAGCGAATATGACGCAGATGTTCTTGGGCAGATGCATGCCTGGAGCATCGACGAGAAAGAAATGAACTCTCTTGGAATCAGCATACTTTGGCCGAAAGCCAAACTATTGCTGTACCCTCGTAACCGTCCTAAAGGAATTGATAACGGATATGACGTGCTATTCGGGCAAGACCTTTTCACTCGTGACGAGGTGCAGAGTGAACAATACCTTCAGCCACATCCTAGGCGCTTCCCTGTTGAAGAATGGCTTGAGTTCCTAAAAACATTAAAGTCTCGACCTGAAGTGTCTGACCAGATGTAACTCTTACGTCGCTTTAGTAAGCGCGACCTCGGAAAAGTCTGGCTCTTGAGCCACATCTAGCTTCTGGATAAGTACTGTCGGTGTCATGCGCTGATATTGCCCGAAAGGACGCATAGCCGTGCCATACCATATCTCTATGGGAATCTGGAAGATGTTGTAACTATCGCAACATCGCCCACCACATTCAAAATCTTTACGAGAAGAGATCACTACGCACGAGCAACC
>CAZCWH010000076.1:0-3113 GCA_964502345.1 uncultured Candidatus Saccharibacteria bacterium
ACTTCAAGTTCAATAAGAAAGACGTTATTGCACGCGTTGAGTCAGTTGAGTATGACCCATTCCGCACTGGATTTATCGCTCTTGTCGTCTATGCTGACGGTGAGCGACGATACATCCTTGCACCTCACGGTATGAAGAAAGGCGATGAGTTCATCGTTTCTGAGACCGCAAAGCCAAAGTCAGGTAATCGTCTCCCACTCGCAAATATTCCAGTTGGTACATTCGTGTACGCAATTGAAATGAAGCCGGGAGCAGGAGCACGCATTGCACGCTCAGCAGGTAACTACGCTGAAGTTGTTGCACACGACGCTGGATACACACTTATCAAGATGCCTTCAACTGAAGTTCGCAAAATTGTGAGTACTTCATGGGCAACGATTGGTAAAGTATCGAATGACGAGCATCAACTCATTACACTCGGTAAGGCAGGACGCGCACGATACCTGGGCATTCGTCCACAGACTCGTGGTAGCGCAAAGAACGCTGTCGACCACCCACACGGAGGAGGAGAGGGACGAGCTCCACGTGGACACCGAAGAGCGCGTACAAAGCAAGGACGACCAGTTGGAAAGGGACAGAAGTCACGACGACCAAAGAAACAGTCAAACGTATTCATCGTTTCACGCCGAAAGGTTGGAAAGCGAGGATAATAGAACTGAACTTAACAAAACCCCGCAACCAAAACTTGCGGGGTTTTGTTATGTAACTCGGAGTTTTTGTTCACCACAATGTTCGCAAACCAATAGGAGGATGCAGCTATGGCACGACGCAATAGGGTTATCGATGATTTAATCAAGCGACTCAGTCCGGAGGAAAAGAAGCTCATTCCTTCGCCAGCAAAGTTTCGCTTGCGAGCCCGAACGAGGATGCGGGAAATGTTCGAGTTGCCTCACGCGCTGACGCGCTCTGCGAGAAGTCCAACATAGCAAGTTCATTCAGGCGCCTAGTACACAGCTCATAGATGACGAAGACCCCGCCAATCAACAACGGCGGGTTTTTCTATACAAAATAGGCCTTTCTGTTAAAAAGACGTATGGATGCCCGTTCCGTATTGACATATCCACAGGCTTCGCGTACTATAGCCTTCGTTCAAAGCTCCGTGGTTCTAAGCCTATCTAGCTTCAGAAACACAAGGTTTGTGGGCACTTCATGTAGTACTGGCCGTTACCTGTTTCTACACGAGGTTCTCACCGAAAGGTGTAAACTTCATGCGCACACGCGCTTTTTAATTTATATATGTCACGATCACTCTATAAAGGCCCATATATCAATGCAAAACTCCTGAAAAAGGTTTCAGGAAAGAAAGCAGAAGGTTCTGCGGTTATTAATACGTGGGCACGCGCTTCAGTAATTTCACCAGAAATGGTTGGATTTACCTTCGGCGTGCACAATGGAAAGAGCCACATTTCAGTATTCGTTACTGAGGAAATGGTAGGTCACCGACTCGGTGAGTTCTCTCAGACCAAAAAGTTCATCCGTCATGGAGGAAAGATGCAGAAGGAACTGGAGGTAAAGAAGAAAGAAGCTGAGGTCGCTGCAGCAAAGGCAGCAAAGGTCGCTGGTCCTGAAACAAAGAAATAACAATCCTATTTCACTACTATGAAAGCAATGCTCAAGAATTATCGCCAATCACCACGTAAGGTACGTCTCCTTGCAGATCTTGTTCGTGGAAAGGATGTGAAGAAGGCACTTGAGACACTCAAGTTTGTGAACAAGCGAGCATCAGAGCCGTTTTCAAAGCTTATTAACTCTGCACTCGCTAATGCAAAGTCAGCAGGTCTAAGTACAGAAAAGCTTGTTATTAAGACAGTGACCGTGAATAAAGGTACTGTTCTCAAGCGCTACATGCCACGCGCTCGCGGGTCAGCATCTCGCATCAACAAGCGAAACAGTCACATTGAGGTTGAACTAGCACAGAAGTAATTATTTTCATTATTTACCATGACACACGTCGCACATCCATACGTACAACGCCTCGGAATCATCCGTGATTGGAAATCACGTTGGTTTGCTACAACCCCAAAACAATATCGTGAGTATGTGCGCACAGACATTGCTGTTCGAAAGCATCTCACCAAGAAGCTTAAGGGCATGCACGTTGCAAGTATTGAAATTGAACGAAACGAAAAGATGTACCGAATTCTCATCGGCACTTCACGTCCTGGACTCATCATTGGCCGATCTGGAGAGGGAGCTACAAAGCTTAAGAAGGAGATTGATATGCTTCTTCGAACGCTCAAGCTCACAGAAATGCCTGAGATCAAAATAGATATCGAAGAAATTCGCTCACCAGAATCAAGCGCATCGATCATCGGTCAGATGGTTGTTGAAGGTCTTGAAAAGCGTATGCCATTCCGACGAGTTATGAAGCAGACAGCAGAGAAGGTGATGGCAAATCGTGATGTGAAGGGTATTCGTATCATTGCATCAGGTCGTCTTGGCGGTGCTGAAATGGCACGTCGAGAAGAGACCAAGCGAGGTCGTATTCCACTTCAGACACTTCGTGCGGATATCGACTTTGCAAGGGAGACTGCGGTACTCCCATACGGAGCAATTGGTGTGAAGGTATGGATTTACCGTGGAGATATTTTTGCTGACCGAAAGGCTAATGCACAAGAAGACACGGTTCGTACGGAGCGGAGAAATCGTAATCAAGGAGCGTAAGTAATTGCATATGTTATTCCCAAAGAAAGTAAAACATCGAAAGTGGCAGACTGACCGACGACATCCGGACCGCCTTAATGCGCCTGAGACTCGTGGTATCGCAGTGTCATTTGGTGCATTTGGACTTAAGGCAACTACACAATCTCGCGTAAAGTCGAATCAGATTGAGGCAGCTCGTCGAGTTATCTCGAGAACTCTCGGAAAGACTGGAAAGATTTGGATTCGTATCTTCCCTGATAAGCCAGTTACTAAGAAGCCAGCTGAGGTGGGTATGGGTAAGGGTAAGGGAGATCCAGATCATTTCATCTTCGACGTACGTCCTGGTCGAGTACTGTTCGAGATTGATGGTGTCACTGAAGTTGTTGCGCGCGAGGCCCTTCGAAAGGCGGCAGCAAAGCTTCCACTTAAAGCGAAAGTAGTGAGTCGCGCAGATACTGGACTATAATCAT
>CAZCWH010000077.1:0-3046 GCA_964502345.1 uncultured Candidatus Saccharibacteria bacterium
AACTGATCATTGCGGTCGTATTCATTTTTAAACATTCCGAATGATGCGAACGCAGGACTAAAGAGGATGACGTCTCCATTCTCTGCATCTTCAAACGCTATATTCACTGCTTCCGTAAGCGATGCGACCATGTGTCCATCGACTTTTTCTTTTATGAGGTCAGTGCCACTCCCTGGAAGCAAGATGACTGATTTGCAGTACTCTGGAATGGTTTCAAGAAGGGGGATCACATCAAGTTCCTTCCCTGCCCCTCCCATAATAAGGATCACATTTTTCCCCTCTGCTACTGCCTTGAGCCCTGCTCGTGTCGCAGTCGGAGTTGTTGCGTTGTTGTCGTTATAAATCTTCACTCCTTTTTTTTCTCCAAGATATTCAAGGCGTCCAGGCAGCCCTGAAAAGGATGCAAGTCCTTCGAGAATAATTTCTTCCTCAAGACCAGTAGCTTTAAGTGCCTCAAAAGCAAGCGCGGCATTGGTGCGATTATGCGAGCCTGGGAGCAGAAGCTTCGCTGTGTCAGGAAGCGTTGAGTCATCAACAAGGACCACCTCCTGACCGAGTGTGATATTTTTTCCTTTTGCAAAAGCACGAGCGCGCTCAAATACTTCTGGTGTTGTGATAAACACCCCGCTCTCCTCCTGGTGCATGAAAATTTGTGCCTTATCATCAAAATACGCATCCATACTTCCTTTGTAATAATTGAGATGATCCTCCATGAAATTCGTAAAGACTGCAACCTGTGGACTCATACCCGCCCACCCCAACCCTTGAAGTTGCCAGGAATCCAGTTCCATAACCGCAAGCGAATCTTCCTCCACTTCTTTGAGCAACTGCAGGTTGGAAACGCCACGCACGTTACCACCGAGTAACACTGGTGCACCCTCAGTCACCTGCGTAAGCACATGGTGAATCATGTGGGTGACCGTTGATTTTCCCCGAGTACCAGTTACACCGATAACAGGCACACCGGAAAGCTTTGCAAAGAGTGCACCACTCATTACGCAGATGACATTATTTTTGCGAGCCACATCAAGATACACAGAATCAAGTGGCACACCTGCTGCAACGAGTACCATGTCGCGATCTTTAAAATCTTCTTCCCTATGTTCCCCAAGGACAAAGGTGACATTGGTAAAACCGTCAAACTGAGCGACTGAATCTTTGAGTTCATCTGCTGACTTCAGGTCAGTCACAATGAGTTCCACTCCTTGTTCAGCTAAAAAAAGTGCGTCACCAATACCCCGACCCAAAAGTCCGAGCCCCATGACAGTTACCTTCTTCCCCTTAAAATATTCACTAAAATCGCGCATACATAAATCGCATCATATCACGAAATATAAAAGGAATGCCTGGGTCAACTTTTACTTCTAGGATAGAAGAAAAAGTTGACAGACTCAGAAAATATAGTCGCTTTGCTCCTTATTTTCTGGCCAGGCACACGTGATACACTTGAAACATGTCCCGTATTCGTCATACGATTGAGTTTGTAGCTCTGCTTCTGCTCATCGTGAGTATCATTACGAGCGCCTTCTATCTTGCTGATTTCATTAGCACCAACGAAGCGACTCGTGAGCTTGTGGAGCACTATGGTGTATTCGGCATGATTGCCGTTGGCTTCGTAGGGGGTTTGAATCTCTTTGTGCCTGTACCAGCAGCCTCCTTTACTCCAATCTTCATTGCAGCAAATTTCACACTCGTCACTATTATAGTCTCACTCGTACTCGGAACAGTTTTGGCTGACCTCGTCGGATATCAAATCGGTAAGTGGGGCAAACGTTCAACTGAGGTGCACTTCCCTCAATTCCATGATTGGCTATGTTCCCTGCGTAAAAATCACCACCGGTTAATTCTTCCAGGTATTTTCCTGTACGCGGCCTTTATGCCAATCCCCAACGAGGCAATTCTTATTCCCCTTGGGCTCATGGGGTATCACTATAAAACTATTATCCTTCCCCTAGCATTTGGTACCATAGTCAATCAGACACTCTACACGCTTGGGTTCCTCGGTATATTTGGTTACTTTTTCTAAGCATTTATCCCCCGTACACAATCTCAAACCTTCGCATGGAGAGTAAAATGTAATATATGAAAAAACTTGAGCAATATAAACCATTTCCATACGTAGCGTGGTTCCTCGTTGTCTCGTTCTCACTCGTGACCTTGGCACTCACTATTCGAGCAAATGCAATAATCGACGCAACACTTGCGTAATCCAATATGAATAACACTCTTGAATCAAGTAGAATTTTCCCGTACATCGCGTGGGCTACTGTCATCGGATTTGCACTCTTTACGTATACGCTCACAGTTCACCTCCAATCCGAACTTGCAGATATTGGTACAGGTATTGAACGACTCGAAATGAAAATTGATCAAATGGAAGCAAAGGATGCAGCTCAAGAATCAGGTAGCTAGAGATTGTATATCGAAAATGTAAAAGACCGCGTCCCCGCTAACTGGCGGGACGCGGTCTTTTAGAAGGCAGCCGATGCACCAATCACGATGATGACGAGACAGAGCACGAGAATCACCGGAAAAGGAACAGCAGATGCTTTCGAACGAAGTTGCTCGTTCGAGAAGCGTATGTCTTTCACAAGCTATCCAATCTAAAAATTGATGAACGTACCCGTGCATGAATGTATAGGAAGCGGACGGGTGAGTCAACTTTCTAATGGCTGTTGGATATAAGAAATATTTCTATTTAAATGACCTGAAATGTCATCAAAAGTGCAACGATGAGTAAAAGATCAACTACATATGCTGGGGCAATATACGGGATAATATCGTTAGTAAATCTTGTTTGCGTATTGACCCCTTTGGATTGAAGTAGCGATAAAATCTTATTCGGCCTTAACGCCCAGAATATTAGAATCTTCGGTTCTCGATCTTTTGGTACAATCACCACCCCATCAGCAATGAGTGGCAGGACGAGGAGTCTCTTGGCATACTCAATTTCGTTCCAATGTAACGTTTTCGTTGCAGTTCCAACACCAAAGATTAAATGATCATCGTATATTTCTAATTTTGCAAAGGGCCACGAGCCCTGCAC
>CAZCWH010000078.1:0-2831 GCA_964502345.1 uncultured Candidatus Saccharibacteria bacterium
CGCGTTGATACATGTACGAAAATATTTATCGTACTGCTATACTTATATACGTGAAGAGTCTTTTGAAAACGAAGTGGGTGTATATGATGCTCGCAATTCTCCTCATTGGTGTTGTGCTTTTTTCTCTTGTGCGCACACTGACAAAAAAACCTCCTGAATGGGTTACCGAGACAGTGGTGCGCGGTGAAGTCGCAAATATTGTTTCCGTTTCTGGAGTCGTGAAGGCAGAAGATACCGCCGAGCTCGCCTTCCCCACCACTGGAATTGTGAGCGAGGTACTTGTTCGTGAGGGGGATACCGTTACTAAGGACCAGATTCTTGCAACGCTCGAGCAGTCAGAACTCCAAGCTGAGCGACATGATGCACAGGCATCACTCCTTATTGCAGAAGCTGACCGTGACGAACTGATGAATGGTCCACGGAGTGAGGAGCGTGATGTTACCGACATAACCGTACAAATAGCAGAGGAAAACCTCGCGCGCACAATCACTGAGGAGGCAGAGAAAGTCGGCAATGCACGACGAACACTCCTTTCGAGTAATCTCGAAGCCTTTCCAGTAGATAGTAAGACTGACGATGTTCCGCCAACCATCACAGGAACATATTCCTGTGGTACTGAGGGGATTTATACCCTTGCACTTTTTAACTCAAATGCGCGCTCAGGATACTCATACCGACTCTCTGGCCTAGAAAGCGGAACCTATACTGCATACACAGAATCACCTGCCCCACTTGGTACCTGCGGTCTTTTTATTCAGTTCGATGAGAATGAAATATATGCCTCGAAAAGTTGGGAGGTCGCGATTCCTAACAAGCGATCCGCGACATACGCAACAAATGTAAATACATACAATCTCGCACTGAAGCAAGAAGAAAATAATGTGAGTGCAGCAAGACAAGCACTCCTTAAGGCACAGAGTGAACAGGTACTCGAGAATGCAGACCCTCGTGAAGAAGCGCTTACGCGTGCGAACGCAAACGTACTGCAGGCACGTGCACGGCTTGCGCAAGTCGATGCACGTATTAATGACCGCACGCTCCGTGCCCCCTTTGATGGGGTCATCAACAATATTGATGTGATTCGGGGAGAAACTGTCGGAACCCTCTCTGCTATGACAATAGTTGCTGATGATATTTTTGAACTCACTGTACGCATTCCTGAAATCGATATCACTAAGATAAATGTCGGCCAGCCTGCTGAAGTAATTTTTGATGCGCGCGCAGATGAGACTATTCCGTCATCAATTGGATTTATATCTCCGCTCGCGACCGAGATAGACGGTGTTGCGTACTTTGAAGCAAAACTTCGTTTTGATACACCACCCACCTGGCTCCGAGGAGGACTTAACGCAGACGTCAATATCATCACTGAACGTAAATCAGATGTACTCCGAATTCCTAAGCGGTTCCTCATTGAAGAAAATGGTTCTTATAGCGTACTCCTCCCTCAGGGGGATACAACGAGCAAAACTCCAATCAACGTTGGTTTCATAGGCAATGATGGCTTTGTCGAGATTACTGGCCTTAGTGAAGGTACTTCGGTCATAGCACCGTAAGTGCCATACCTCTATGTACGGACTTCGCATTGGCCTTCTCCTCGGATTCAGGCAGATTCAGCGTACGAGTAAGTGGACGACACTCCTCATCATTTTCGTGATGATGTTCACCTTCCTCAATTTGATTGCGGTCTCGGGCATTCTCGTCGGACTCATCGTAGGCGCTGAGCGTGCAGTCCGTGAAAACTCAATTGGAGATATTATTATCTCCCCACGAGATGATGAAGACTATATCCTTGAAACTCCGACAGTGATGCGCGAACTTGCCGCTTACCCAGAAATCAAAGTCTACTCGGTCCGCTACACAGGTGGTGCCTCACTGGAAGCTAACTACAAAGAGCGCCGTGACCTCAGCACCGAACGTGATGTAGCAAGCGTGAGCGTAAGTGGCATTGACCCTGTAAGTGAAGATCGGATGACCAACATAAGCAGTCTCCTCGTTGAAGGCGAATATCTCGACCCGAACGAGGAAGGGTCAGTACTCCTTGGCGTGTACTATGTCAAAAAATATGCGGAACAATTCGGAGATATCTTTGATACCGTCGATGTAAAAGCGGGTGACACGGTACGCCTCAGTATCAACGGAACATCGAAGGAAATGCTCGTAAAAGGAATTATCCAATCAAAAGTCGATGAAATTAATTTAAAAGTATACATGCCGGAGCGTGAATTCAGACGACTCTTTGACCGTTTCGATCAAAACGCCGACCAGATTGTTATGCGACTCGATGACCCTAAGTCAAACAGTTATATAAAATCTTCTCTTGTAGCAAGTGGTCTTGGTACCTATGCGAAGATACAAACGTACGAAGAAAGTCTCCCTAAGTTTCTTACCGATATCAAAAATACTTTCAATCTTCTTGGGACTTTTATTGGTTCAATCGGTATTATTGTCGCCTCAATCACCATCTTCATTATTATTTTCATAAACGCCCTTTCACGCAGACGACATATAGGTATCCTTAAAGGAATTGGTATCGAGCAACGAGTTATAGAAATTGCATACGTCATTCAAGCTGCCTTCTATGCACTCACCGGCTCCCTCATTGGCGCACTCCTCACGTACGGTGTGCTTATCCCCTATTTCGATGAGAATCCGATCCATTTCCCATTTAGTGATGGGATCCTTGTTGCTGACCCTGAAACGACGTTCTATAAATTTATCGTACTCTTTGTGATTACTCTTATCGCTGGATTCCTCCCCGCATGGCTCATTGCGCGACAAAATACACTCAACTCTCTACTTGGAAGAAGTTAAACATACATCATGGCAAT
>CAZCWH010000079.1:0-2729 GCA_964502345.1 uncultured Candidatus Saccharibacteria bacterium
TTGCGATACCAACTGCACCTTGGAGGTAGCCTCCTGGGTTTCCACGAAGATCAAGAATCATTTTCTTCTTTCCGCTCTGAACGAACTCCCGTAGCGCGTTCTGCATCTCTGATTCTGCAAGTGCATTGAAGCTATAGAGTGAGATGATGAATACATCATCACGGATTTCAGTCTTGCTTGTTGGAATAGAGATGGTATCGCGGACAATTTTAATCTCAATAAACTCAGGTGAATCCTTTCGGACAAGTGTGAGCGCTACCTCAGTCCCCTTTTCTCCTCGTATAAGTCTCACCGCCTCATCAACACCCATCTTTTCTGTCGTCTTCTCATCAATCTTTGCAATAATATCGCCCGCAAGAATACCTGCTTTTTCAGCTGGCGACTCTGGGAGTGGAGCAATCACCGTCACGACACCATCACGCATACCCACTTCCATTCCGACACCACTAAAGTTCCCCGAGATATCATCCTCGAAAAGCTGTGCTTCCTGTGGAGGAAGGAAAATGGTGTACGGGTCACCGTAGGAATCAACAAGTCCTGCAATAGCACCGTATACCCTATCAGCATCTGAAATAGGTTCTGTTGTAGTTGATGCGGCGAATTTTTCTTCAAGTAAATTCCATACCTGCCAAAATTGTGATAGATCAACTTCAGAATCTTCTACTGGAGCTGGGATAAAAAGCGAACCAAGGTTAGCTTCGAGTCGTGAACCAGAGCCGACATACATGCCTGAGAAAAAGGTTGCGGTCGCAAGAAGTACCGCGAGTCCAATCCCCAGAAGTGATGCTGACTGACGTCCGCTCGGCTCTCCATCATCGGCTGGTTTTGGTGCACCGGCGAAATCTCCAGGTGTTTGAGTGATATGCGAATCGTGCTCGTTCATTGATGACATTCGTATGATTATCGCACACTATCCTCTGTTTACACAAAATGCATCCTTGGGATACTCAAGAGCGTGATAAAATATGTACATACATATGTTAGAGCGCTTCGAACAAGGAAAAATCAAGTGGATTAGCATGAAAAACCCAACGACTGAGGAAACTCAGCTCGTTATGGCTGAATGTAATATCCCGCCCGCACTCATGACCGACCTAGGAACACCCGTTCCCCGAAGTGGCTCAATCCAGGCTGGACACGCAGTAAAGATCACCCTCGACTTCCCTATTGTGAAGCGTGATGATATTCACCAACCGCACGAGATTAAGTTTATTGTTTCCAAGAACGCACTCGTCACCGTCCAGTACGAGGACATGGAAGCAACAGATAGGTTCAAAAAGCAATTTGAAGTTTCTGCCACCCTCCACAAGTCGAGTGTAAAAATCTCTGGAGCACTACTTTTCTTGGCGCTCATGAATGAGCTCTACTCCGTCATGGGTTCAAAGATTGATTACCTTGAGTCGAAGCTTGCAGACATTGAAGGACAAGTGAGCCAAGATGATGAAAAAAGTATTGTCTTCAATATTTCTCGCATGAGCAGAAAGATGATTACCTTCAGACATGTACTTCGTATACATGATGATGTGCTCAAGGATGCACAAAAGCAATTTGAGTCTGCATTTCAAAATTCATACTCTGCAGAAATTGAAAGTCTTCTTGATACGTATTCGTACCTCATGCGACGCCTTTCATCTCTTTTTGAAGCACTCGGTGATTTACGCGAAACTAATTTTGCGCTCCTCACCACGAAGCAGAATGAGGTTATGAAGATTCTTACCATCATGGCCTTCATCACTTTCCCGCTCTCACTCCTCACCTCAACCTTTGGTATGAATACACGCTCAACTCCAATTGTTGGTGAAACGGGTGATTTTTGGATTATTTTGGGTATCATGCTCAGTGCAACTCTGTGTTTCTTCATTTTCTTCAAATACAAGCGGTGGATCTGACCCAAAAACAACAAGCATACTAAAGTCACCCCGAACGCTTCGCGTTCGGGGTGACTTTTTGCTAAACTACACACACATGTTCAACTTCTTTTCGAAAAAAAAGCCGGTGAGTACTGCTCTTCCAATCTATTTTTTCAATACACTCTCAAGTAAAAAGGAAGTATTCACACCACTTAAAGAAGGTCTTCTCACCATGTACTCATGTGGGCCAACGGTCTATGACCATGCACACATTGGTAATCTTCGCGCATACATCCTTCCTGACCTCATTAAGCGTGTCGCTATCTACAATGGGTACGAGGTGAAGCATGTCATTAACTTCACTGATTTTGGTCACCTCACTGATGATGGAGACGAGGGTGAAGACAAAATGATGAAGGCACTGAAGCGCGAAGGTAAACCAATCACCCTTTCTGCGATGCGCGAAGTAGCAGAAGTCTACATGAAGTCGTTCAAGGAAGATCACCTCGCCATTCGTAATATCCCTCCGACACACTACACTCCTGCGAGTGACTACATGAAAGACGAAATCCGTCTTATCCAGACACTCGTCGAAAAAGGCTACGCATACGAGACTTCAGATGGTGTCTACTTTGATATTTCTAAATTCCCTGAGTACGGAAAAATCGGAAACGTTGATGTTGAAAAGATGCGCAGTGGAGCACGCGTTGAAGTAAATCCTGAAAAACGACATCCAGCTGATTTTGCACTCTGGAAGCGAAGCCTCCTTGGTTGGGAGAGTGCCTGGGGTAAAGGATTCCCTGGATGGCACATTGAATGTACAGCCATGATATTTGCAACTCTCGGTAAGCAAATTGATGTACACACCGGTGGTGAAGA
>CAZCWH010000080.1:0-2673 GCA_964502345.1 uncultured Candidatus Saccharibacteria bacterium
GACGCAGAAGAAATAGAAAGAAGTATCGTTGGATTCTTTACAACCCTAACCAAATGGAAAGAGGAGGAAGAAACATGTTTGAACAATACAAAGAGCCAGAAAAAATGATGATAGGTGACTTCAACGGTTTGATAGATATCATGCGAACAATCGATGGAGATAATGTTTTTGTTCGTAGAGACGGTGATAGTCTTTTACTTATTCGTGAGATTAAAATCGATGGAAAAGATTGTGTGCCGCCGCCACAAAGTAAAATTCCTTGGCTACTTCCCAGATACGATAAATTTTTCCAACATTGGAAAAAAATAAAATCGGATCCTAAAGCATTTGTGAGAGAACTATACATGGATCTTCTAGCTTTCTACGAAGAGGTTTCGGAACTTCCATCAAAGTTGTTTTATGACTTGTTTGTTGCGTGGACGTTTCATACTCATCTTCTTGAGGAAGCAGAATATTCACCCATCATTTGTCTTTTTGCGGTTGCAGAAAGAGGCAAAACTCGTACCGGTAAAGCAATGGCTTATCTTGCTCGACATGGCGTCGTTGTTGAATGTCTACGTGAGGCTTATATCGTTAGAATCGCGGAGAGTTTCAAAGCAATGTTGTTTGTTGATGTGAAGGACATATCTAAAAAGCTGCAGATAAACAATTCCGAAGATATTTTACTTTATCGATATGAGAGAGGCGCCAAAGTGCCACGAGTGACGGATCCCAAGCTGGGTCCCATCAATGGTATAGATTATTACTCTACCTTTGGAGCCACTGTCATAGGTAGCAATACGAGTCCCGACTCTATCCTCGAGACCAGATGCATCATGAACAACATGAGGGAATCATCCAAAAAATTCGAAAAGCCTATCACGCCTGAATCTTGTTTAGAGCTGAGAGAAAAGTTATTAGCTTTCAGAGCGTGGTATCTCGGAGAGAAGCTTCCCGATGTTGCTAAGCCTGCCGATGGTAGACTCGGTGATATCCTCAAGCCAATACTCCAAATAATAGAGCTCATTTGCCCCGAAAGAAAACCTATGTTCTCCCAACTTGTTTCCGACTTGATAAAGTCCCGTGAGATGGAAAAACTGGAAAGCACAGAGGCGCGAGTTGTCAGGGCTATCCTTTCATCAAAGGATCAGATTCGTAATGGGGCGCTATCAGTCAAAGCCATAACTGATTCTTTCAACGCTTCAAATCGGCAGAAGTTTCCTATCTCTTACCAAAAGATGGGTTGGCTACTTTCATCCATAGGTCTAGAAAAGTGCAAAACCCATGAAGGAGGCTCGGCTATTCTTTGGGATGAGGGGAAGATCCTCAAGGTATCGAAATCATACGGCATAGATCCATCAACCACAAAGACAGACTTGTCAGAGGATCGACTATTTCATCCTGGTGTATCTGATGATTCTGATGATCTTTCATAGAAGTGATCGTATCTAGAGTTTGAGAGGGTTAATCACCGGTAATAATACGTTCTTTGACCGGCTCCTTGATAATACGGATCCTTCGTGTGCTGATCCTTAAACGGCTGGTTAATATCCTTAAGGGTCTGAATGGCGCGAAAGACCGCCTGTCAGTCGAGCTGATCTGTGGTGTTAGAAGCGATTCCAACGCGAGGACTGTTTTTCGCGCAGGTTTCCGTGAATCGACAGCGATCGCGCGTGTAATACCGGTAAAAATTGAAATAATCGCGGGGTTTTCGACCACGAGAAGACTCGCACCCGCGTTATCTTAGGAGGGCTGGCCATGAAAACCGAGAAAACAGTGACTCCAACGAGCTGCGTCATTTACTGCCGGGTTTCCTCGCAAGAGCAGCGCGAAGAAGGCTTTTCCATCGAGGCTCAACAAGGACTCCTTAGGGAGTACGCACGCAAGAATGGTTTGGAGATAGCCAAGGAATTCATCGACATAGAGAGTGCCAAGCAAGCCGGACGCACTCATTTTGTTGAGATGCTCAAATTCGTAAGGATGGGACAAGGCAAATTCGACATCCTTGTAGAGAAGACAGACCGCCTGACTCGTAACCTTAAGGACTATGTGACGATTCAGGAGCTCATCGACAAGTTCAATGCCAAAATTCATCTCGTAAAAGAAAGCGAGATCATGGGGCGTGACTCGCGGTCTCACCAGAAGTTCATTCACGGTATCAAGGTTCTCATGGCTAAAAACTACATCGATAACCTTAGTGAAGAGACCACTAAGGGTATGCGTGAAAAAGCTATCCAAGGATACTGGCCGTCCACTGCCCCGCTTGGATATTTGAATAAAGGTAAATATATCGAGGTTGATCCTGAACGAGGACATTTGATTAAAAAATTATTTGAACTATACGCTTCGGGTGCATATTCCTTGAAAAAATTAACAAGGTGGGCAAAAGAGAATGGATTACGAAGCAAGAAGGGCGCTCCGGTGAATCGCTCATGCATCGAGGGCACCCTAAAAAATCCCCTTTATCATGGTGAGTTTGTTTGGAAGGGTCAATCCTACAAAGGCAAACACACGCCTCTCGTCTCCAAGGCTCTTTTCGAGGCTGTGGACGATGCTCTTAAAGGACATCAGAGGCACAGAGGACCGCGGACACGAGCGTTTGCTTTTACGAGCCTTATGACATGCGGACATTGTGGCTCCGGTATCACGGCAGAGATTAAGAAGGAACGCTACACATACTATCGATGCACCAAC
>CAZCWH010000081.1:0-2656 GCA_964502345.1 uncultured Candidatus Saccharibacteria bacterium
GCACGAACGTGAACGGCGTGCAATGGTTATGCGGGTGGTGCACTTACTCCGTCGTGTGATGCGGGGGGACACTCCGCATGAGCAGATTTTTGATGATGTCATGAACGCGTGTACGAATGAGAATATAAAGGATATTAAAAAGATGGAACATGTGGTGTTTCTTCGAGTACTTCATGAACTTGGATACATCGCAAAAATTGAACCGTATGCAGAGCTTCTCAACACGCCACGGATGGATGAAAAAATTGAAATGCTCACTGATTCTGAGACGGCCCGCATAGTCGAGGCAGTTGAACGTGGACTCGCAGAAAGTCACTTGTAGGGAGATCACTACGTGGAAGTGCTCAAATTCTTTGCGTGGTATAATCATGCGCATGGATACAGAGGGGAAGGATATGGCGGAGGCAGGGGGTGCTACAGGTGAATCAACACCAAAAAAAGATGCATCTTCCTCCGAAGCGAAACGAAAGGAGCTCAGTCATGCTGAGCGCTTAGAGTCGTTGCGTACCCGACTCTACGAACGCGGAGCTACTCCAGAGATGCGTACACGTCACTCACTTCGTGAAGAACCGAAGCGAGTACCACCCCAGTCCCCGGTGCAAAATGTGAGTGTGGAGACTCGTGGTGCAATATATGAACCGATGCATGTCCCAACACCAACACCGACACCGTCACCTATGCCACAGCGAGAAGTACCCCAGGTACGGCCATTATCAGCAACACCTGAAAGTAGTCCCCAAGAGTTAACCCAAACACCAATGACCGGAAAAAAACACATACGTGCGTATCGTGGAAAATTTGTCCTCCTGGGAGTTATGTTTTTCCTTGGGGCGCTCGGCATATCGAGTCTCTTCATGTTCAATGGGAATAATTTGATTTCAGGAGAGAACATCACGCTCGATATATCTGGACCGCTCACCGTTGGGGGTGGGGAGGAACTCCAGCTCCAAATCGCTGTTTCAAATCAAAATACAATAGCTATAGACTCAGCAACACTGATCATTGAGTTTCCTGCAGGTACCAAATCAGTCGATAACGTCGAGAAGGAATTATTTGCTGAACGACAACAACTCTCAGGAATTAACACCGGTGAAGTTCTCAATATCCCTGTAAAAGCGAGAGTCTTCGGTGAAGAAAATGAAGAGAAAATAGTGAGAGTTTCCGTTGAATACCGTGTCGCAGGTTCAAATGCAACCTTCTTTAAGGAGGCAGAACCACTTCGCTTTAAAATCAGTTCTTCTCCAGTCGTACTGAGTGTCGATAGTGTGAAATCAATTTCATCAGGCCAAGAAGTTGAGATAGAGCTCACTGTTGGTTCAAATGCTCCCTCTACGCTTACGAATGTACTCATAAAGGCGACATACCCAGAGACAGGATTTGATTTCTCAGGTGCAGAACCAGAAGCAGTTTCAGGGCAAGATACATGGCTTATCAAAGAGCTTGCACCTGAGGCAAAAAAGAAAATTACCATTCGGGGTATTGTGGTCGGAAAGCAAGATGAAGAGCGAGCCTTCACATTTGCGGTAGGAGTACCGAGTGAAAAAAATTCCTTCAATCTTTTCTCTGTATTTACAACTGTGAAGGCAGAAATAGCACTTGAGCAACCATTCCTCGATCTCGATATGCTGATTAACGGTGACAGTGGTGAGACCGTGGTGGTCAGTGGAAAACAAACTGCAAACATTAACATCAAGTTTAATAATTCACTTGATGACACGCTCTATAACGGAACGGTCGAGGTAAAGCTTCGTGGCAACTCACTCGATGATGTCAATGTTGATGTGACTAATGGATTTTATAATTCATCAAACAATACCATTACGTGGGATGGGGCAGGTCTTGAGAGTCTCGAAGAAATGGCGCCAGGGAGAGGGAATAATCTCCTGTTCCAAATCGAGACGAAGGGTGATCCTGGAGGTACGCCGGAGATTACATTTGATGTGACTGCGAAAGCTCAGCGTATCTTTGAGGACCGCGTGCCGCAGGAACTTGTTGGTACCATTTCACGAAAAATACGTTTTGAGGGTGGAATCACTCTTACTTCGGCTGGCATTTACTCAGATGGGCCATTCACGAACTCAGGCCCGACTCCACCAGTCGCTGGGGAAGTAACAACATACACCTACTTGCTCACTGCAAAGAATGGAACGAATAATCTTACGGGAGCTGCTGTGACCGCAGTCATTCCTCAATATATGACATGGCTTGATAACGTATCATCGGGGGATGAGGTGACCTATAATCCAGTAAATCGCACGATGACATGGGACATTGGCGAGATGGATGCTCGCGAACGAGAGGAAGTATGGGTACAGGTCTCCTTTAAGCCGAGTCTTTCACAGGTAAATATGACACCAACCATTCTTGAATCACAACGGTTTAAGGCGACTGACAAATTTACAGGGACCGTCATTCGAACGGAATCCTCGGCCCTTACTACTGCTCTCAGAGATGATCCTGACGAAGATACGTGGGATGGCAAGGTGAAAGCACCATAAAGACTGGAATTTTGAATCATACTTGTAACTTGGTTTGTTTCCCTATATTGTGTTTCTACAATAGACAATGAATACATGACTGAAAACACTAACAAAAACACAAATCTGATGGAAAAAATTGTCTCGCTCGCGAAGCGCCGCGGATTTGTGTTTCAGGG
>CAZCWH010000082.1:0-2605 GCA_964502345.1 uncultured Candidatus Saccharibacteria bacterium
CAAATTCATTCCCTATAATCCCTGAAATTGAAAATGCTGCAGTGATGGCTGACGCCCCAGGGATTGCATCAATGCGTGCGCCTGCCTCACGTGCGCGTGCAATAAGAAGCACACCTGGATCACTCACCCCAGGGGTACCGGCATCAGACACGAGAGCAATATGTTTTCCGTCTTCAAGATCTTTTAAAATATCGGTATGCACTTTCTCTGAGGCGTGTGCGTCGTAGCGTTTTGTCCGAGTCGCAATTTCATAGTGCTTCAAAAGTTTGCCGGTGACCCTCGTGTCCTCACAGAGTATGTAGTCAGCTTCCTTGAGTACACGAAGTGCCCGTAGCGTAATGTCTTCAAGGTTCCCAATTGGTGTCGCAACGACTGAGAGTATGCCATTCATGATATAAGTTTTGATGCTACCTGAGTAATGTCCCCCGCCCCCATGACCAAAATAATATCCTGGGAAGTCGCACGCTCTCTAACACTTGCAACAACTTCATCGAAAGTCTCAAAGAAAGTAGCTTTTGCACCTACCGCTTCGACAAGCTTCACTCCAGAAACACCACTTACATTTTCTTCACGTGCCGCATAGATAGGTAGAACGAACACTGTATCCGCTGTACTGAGTGCACCCACAAAATCATTAAATAACTCGTGAGTGCGGGTGTAAGTATGTGACTGAAATACGAGAATGAGATTTTTATCAGGATAGAGTTCACGTGCTCCTTGGATAGTCGCCTTAATCTCGGTTGGATGGTGCCCATAATCGTCGTACACCTTCGCACCATTTAGTTCCCCTTTGAATTCAAATCGGCGCCAGGTGCCTGCAAAATTCTGAAGGGCATTCTTTGAAACCTCTCTAGCAATACCTACACTCTCCGCGGCGGCTTTGGCCGCCGCGGCATTCATTTGATTATGCATCCCTGGCACATTGAGCTTTAAGGTCGGATCAAAGTACTTTCCATAATCAATAACCTTGCATGCGAGATTTTCTACACACGGATGTACATTAGCGTCTCCAAGATTCGCGACGACCACTCCACCCTCCGGGACCTTCTCTGCAAATTCGCGAAAGGCTTCTTGCACCGAAGCGAGGTCTTTGTAATAGTCGACATGCTCATGTTCGATATTAGTGATCACGAGTACATCAGGTTCAAGACTAAGAAAATCTCGACGATACTCACATGCTTCAACAATAAAATATTTGCTCTTCCCTTTGCGATAGTTACTTTTAGTTTTAGCTCGAAGTGAGCCCACAACAGCAGTCGGGTCGAGTCCTGCCTCTTCAAAAATATCAATGAGCATTGCAGTCGTCGTCGTCTTCCCGTGACTTCCTGCTACCGCAACAACAAAATATTCGTTCGCCACCATTCCCAAGGCTCCAAAATAATTGACCGTAGTGATTCCTTTTTCGCGCGCAGCTTTAAGCTCGGCGAAGCCTTCAGTCTTTTCACTTACCGCTTCGGTGTACACGACAAGGTCTTGAGTATTAATATTTTTCGCATCATGACCTTCGTAGACCAATGCACCTTCTGCAGAAAGTGCTCTTGTGATGTCCGAAGGGGCACGATCGGAACCGCTGACCTCTTTCCCCTCCTGGAGGCAAAGTCGTGCAAGTGCAGACATACCAATGCCACCAATACCAATGAAATGGATGCGACTGAAATCTTGAAGTCTACCTACTGGTGGGTTTGACATATAGTATGTGGAGTATAGTATCAGATTGGAAAATTTGTAACCAATACGGAGGACGTCCATGATCGAGCCCATCTACGTGCACGACGCAGGGAAGCTTTCAGTCTTCTGCATCGGAAATGCCCTCAGTACGAGCGAACCAGAAATACTCGTCGAGACTGCTTCTCAGCTAACCGATGAGCTCGAGATTAATGCGAGCCGGACCGTTGTACAACAATTTCCCGCAAAGAAGGTGCGGCGGATGATCTGGGTTCACCACAAAGCGTGGACTGAGGATGACGAGAAGGTGATACTCAACAAGGTCTCTGCAGACGCCGTTCGGATCAGTAGTCGTAACATGGCGGTTGTATTCAACTCATACGGCCCCTACCTCGTGCTATGGTCCGTCGAAATGGGTCATTCGCTTGTACTCAATTGTGGTCTGGAACAGTTACGTGGTGTTTCCGAACACGAGCGAGAAGACAGTGTGGTGAGAAACGCACTGAGTGAGATCATGGGAATTTGGCTACCGAGCGAAGTGCGCGGACTCATTACCATGGGCACACGGATGAACCACTCTTCAGCGGACGTGCAACCAAGAAAAACTCACCGACACGATAGGTCAGTGTTGCTAAAATCAAAACCGCACTACGAAAGTGAAACGTCTGATCCAGTCGAGCTCACATTGCGACAACTCGAGGAGTTTACGATTCCTCGAAAAAACATCGCACACGACGGGATCGATACGCTCTCGCATGAACGATGTGCAAGTGCCGGACGTCCCGGAAACAACATGATCATCGTGCACTACCGTTCTTGAAGTACCAGAAATACTTGAGTGGCCGCAGCTTGGAAGCTGCGGCCATTTTCTTTGCTATTCTAGCCTTATTTTGAGGGCTCTATTAACCTATTGACATTCTTCTGGAGTGTAGGATAATTA
>CAZCWH010000083.1:0-2490 GCA_964502345.1 uncultured Candidatus Saccharibacteria bacterium
AGTAGAGCACATCATTTACTCGGTTCTCAGGGATGTAATTAAGGAGTGTCTCTGCTGCTGAACCGTGAGGGTCAATAAACGCCATCCCTTCCCCATTTTGAATATCTTGCACAGCCATATTTTCAAGCATGGTTGACTTACCCATACCTGTCTTCCCAATTACGTAAATATGGCGTTGTCGGTCACGAGCTTTGATACCAAAAGGAACATTTTTCCCACGCGCGTCTGTACGCGCAAAATACGTGATCTTGTTGGGATCAAATGACATACAAAAAGTATAACAGACAACAAGGCCCAGAACAGAATCGTCCTGGGACCTTTTCTTGCGCCTGCATCAGACTGGATGGCATGCGACTTCGCTCGCAGGCTTCGGTTGCAAACTGCGAAAGCACTGCTGTGCGTATTGCATGACCGGTGACTCCGTCGGGCATCCTTCTTCGATAGCCCGAACCTGCTCGAAGGTGAGGTGTCTCACCGCATCCGAGTAGCGCTTCTCCTCTTCACTTTGGACCATGTCATCCTCCGTAAGTAACCCCTTTTGAGGGTACCATACCTCTCATGCACATCAAGGGATAGTATTCACAGACTCAGAGCTTGAGTGCAAGGCTTCCTTTGTGTAGATATTGCTCGGTGCCCATATCATGAATGAGTGAACGCCAGCATCATAACTCGCTTGAATTTGCGCACGCACATCTGCCGCATCGTAGTCTCCCCCATAATCAAAATCCTGTATCCAAGTTCGAAGTCGATCTCCGGTGAATACTGGCTTGCTGTAGAGTGCTGGTGTTGAGGTGCCAATGCGCTCATGGAGAAATCCTTGCATTGGTGTTGTCGAAGACATCATGCGTTTCACCCCTGCACTCATTGCATAATTGACTACTTTATATGGGTAATCATTTGGATTCCCGAGACCTAAGAATGTTTTTGGGTAATGGGATGGATACACCATTGGTGCAACGAAATCAAAATATGGAGCCGCGCGATCTTGCACCTGACCGATTGAAAGGTCGTCGAAATTGGTCGTGGTCATCCCAAAGAGGTCTACTGAGGTCCATGGTGTCGAACTCGCACGCCCGGTGTTTTCGTGTCGAACTGATGCAAACAGTGTTTGATCATCAAGTTTCTGATTGAGATATTTAAAGAATGCTTCGAGGTTTGCCTGTTTGTCCGCACCATACTGACTCTTCATGCTATTCGGGAATGCAATGTCCTGCATATTCCCGTCTGATGGATAGCGTACATAATCGAAATTAAGTTCATCGAAACCAATGTTGTATGCATTTACTGAGAGCTCAATGATATGGTCCCAATATGGATGTGATCCAACATCAATAAAAGAGAGACCTTTTCCATCGTGCCACACAGAACCGTCAGAGGCCTTGAGGACAGCGAGTTCAGGATGCTTTTCTGCATAGAACGGGTCTTGAAAAACGGTGATGCGTGCAATAACAAAAATCCCTTTCTCGTGAAGCGTTGCAATGAAAGCTTTCATGTCGCTCGTACCACAGCGCGCATTCTGCCATGCAGGTTGCCATGCTGGAGAGAGTGGAGGAAACGAAATAGTTCCTGAATAATCTTTCACATCGATAACGACCGCGTTGATTTCAGTCTCCTCGATAAGCTTCACGAGCCTATTTCTAAACTCAGTTGTTCCTGCAACGCAGGACGTCATGTAGATAGCTTTGACCGCTTCTGGTAGTGGAACGTGCTTCACTTCTTCACGGGTATCTACAACCTTCTCTTCAATCCGAGTACTGCTCGCCATCTGCTCTTCTTGTGTTCGCTCCGGGGCAACATACTCGAGCGTCGTCATGCGTGTGAGCGTAACCTGCGATACCAAAAAGATACCTACCGTTGCTAAGCCTACTGCTCCATAGCGATACATATAGTTTATTCTCTCACTTCAGTCTGTTCTTCCAGATTTCGTATTGTAGTATTTTCAGTGAACATGTCGCTCTTTCGCTCTCCATTACCTCCATCAATCGAGCGAAGAAACGCGGTACGCCTTAGGCTGTATCCAAGAATCATAAGGAGGACACCAACCACAATAAAAATCCATTCCTTCCAATCACTGGGGATGCCAAGAAATGAAGTCAGAAAAACGGCAAGGCCGAGGACAAATACGAATGATTCACGTGACATATGGCTAGTATAGCGTACAACCCCTGCTTTGCGAAAATGTGGAAAAAACGACAAATCGGCGCTACGTACAGCACATAGACCCAAGTAAAATTCCCGTCTCGGACTATGTATAGAGATGTTGGAGCGCAAGGAGTATTGAGCGCGCGTCATTGAGCGCATCATGTGCATGAGGGGGCGGTACAAGTCCAAAAGCGGTTGGGATATTTCCACTCATATACTGTCGACTATCTATCCCTACTGCTTCAAAATGCCCTCGCACATCGTTGAATCGCTCGAGAGGAACTTGTTCTCCTGTCGCATTGAGTTCATGATTTAAAACGAGGATATTGTGGTCAGGGCCATAAGAAA
>CAZCWH010000084.1:0-2490 GCA_964502345.1 uncultured Candidatus Saccharibacteria bacterium
GCTTGTGAAGCGCGCACATGAGAAAACAGGGGCACCAGTACTTATTCATCCTGTGGTGGGAATGACGAAGCCTGGCGATATCGATTATGTCACCCGTGTGCGCACCTACAACGTCGTACACTCAAAGTATGGAAAGGATTTTACCGAGCTCTCACTTCTACCGCTCGCCATGCGCATGGCGGGACCGCGTGAAGCTGTGTGGCATTCAATCATCCGAAGAAATTACGGATGCACGCACTTCATTGTGGGTCGTGACCACGCCGGTCCGGGGAAGGATAAAGACGGAAAAGATTTTTACGGTCCGTATGAAGCACGTGAGCTTGCACTCAAATATGCTGACGAAGTTGGGATTACTATCGTAGATTCAGATGAGCTTGCGTACTCAAAGACACGGGGAAGTTATGTAGCTACTAACGAAGTCACTCCTGAGGACGAGATTGAAAATATTTCAGGGACTGAATTTAGGCGCAAGCTCCGCGAAGGTGAGGATATTCCTGAATGGTTTTCATTCAAAGAAAGTATCGATATATTACGTGACAGTGTGAAGCGCGATACACGCCCAGGAGTAGTTATCTTTTTTACTGGACTTTCATGTTCAGGAAAATCAACGCTCGCTCAGCTTCTCTTAGCACGACTTCAGGAACTGCAAGATCGCGATATTACATTCCTCGACGGGGATGTTATACGCGACCACCTCTCCAAAGGACTCGGATTCTCGAAAGAAGACCGCGATGAAAATGTGAAGCGTGTCGGATTTGTCGCAAGTGAAGTTGCAAAGCATGGTGGCATTGCCATTTGTTCACTTATTGCTCCTTATCACGATGCACGTCAGTACGTACGCAACATGGTGGAACACTACGGAGAATTTATTGAGATATTTGTGGATACCTCTGTGGAGGAGTGTGCTCGAAGAGATACGAAAGGTCTCTATGAAAAAGCGCGTAAAGGACTCATTAAAAACTTCACTGGTGTGGACGACCCATACGAAATACCTGAAAAACCTGAACTTATTGCGAAAACAGAGGAAAATACACCAGAAGGCCTCGTGAGCGATATCATTGACTACCTCAATTCTCGTGGGGTTATTTCACGGGCATAAGTACCCCCATAGCTGAATATGATATAGTTCTTGGCATTATGAAAGATATTGCAAAAGGAGCAGTATACCTCGGTATATTCGCCATTCCATTTATTCCACTTATTATTGCTAACTCGATGTTCTTTCCCTTTATTACAGGGAAGAACTTCACCTTTAGAATTATTGTCGAGGTAATTTTTGCTGCATGGATCATTCTTGCGCTCTATGAACCTCAGTATCGTCCAAAGTTTTCTTGGATAGCAGGGACCTTCGCCATACTTCTCGTGGTGATGTTTTTTGCGAATCTTTTTGGTGCAAACCCACTTCAGAGTTTTTGGAGTAACTTCGAGCGAATGGAAGGGTATGTAACCCTTGTACACGCATTTCTCTTTATGCTTGTTGTGGGAAGTGTACTCACTACCGATAAACTATGGAATAGGTTTTTCAATACGACACTCCTTTCTGCAGTCATACTGTCTCTCTATGCCTTTGCGCAGCTCTCTGGAAATATCACCATCAATCAAGGTGGTTGGCGTCTCGATGGTACTCTCGGGAACTCAGCGTATATGGCCATCTACATGCTCTTCCATAGCTTCATTGCACTCTTCATGTTTGTGCGCACAAAGCCAAGTGGATTGCGCTATGTATACGGAGCGCTCGTTGTGCTTTTTATGTTCCTCCTCGTACAAACTGCGACGCGCGGTACCATTCTGGGGATGGTAGGTGGGCTCGGTATTACCACCCTCTATATCGCACTCTTTACAAAAAATCATCCAGGAATGCGGAAAGTAGCTGCGGGCGGACTCGTAGCACTCGTCTTCATTGTTGGTCTCTTCATTACATTCAAAGATTCAAACTTCATTCAAGGTAATCCATATCTTAGCCGCCTTGCCACCATTAGTCTGAGCGAAGGTAATGTTCGTTTCAAGGTTTGGAATATGGCCTATGAAGGATTTAAAGAACGCCCACTTCTTGGTTGGGGTCAGGGTAACTTCAACTATGTCTTCAATGAACACTATGATCCTTCTATCTACTTTGCGGAAGCATGGTATGACCGCGTGCACAACATTGCCTTTGACTGGCTTATTGCGGGTGGTATCTTAGGATTCCTTGCGTACTTTGGTATTCTCGCGTCTGCAATCTTTTATCTCTTCATTCGTCCACTCATGCGAGAAGACGAATCGTTTACAGTCGTCGAACGCGGAGTCCTTCTCGGACTTCTTGCAGGATATGTATTTCATAACCTCTTCGTGTTCGACAACATTGTCAGTTACGTATACTACGCAGTGATACTCGCCTTTATACACTCACGCATTGCGCGTGATGTTCCGAGTATTAAAGGTGCTCTCATTGATAGTCGCGTTGTGGAACAGATAGTAGTCCCGGTCGTCAGTATTGCACTTATTGCATGC
>CAZCWH010000085.1:0-2418 GCA_964502345.1 uncultured Candidatus Saccharibacteria bacterium
CGACTTTATGGCGTCCACACTCGCAGGAAGACTTGTGATGCTCTCTAAATCTCAAAAGCGTGCCGGGTGCGTTCTAGCCAACATTGGTGCTGAAACATTATCTATTGTCGTTTTTGAGAACAATACCCCCATATCAATGAAGGTCTTCCCTATTGGTTCAAACGACATAACAAATGACATTGCACTCGGATTTAAAATACCGCTCGAAGAGGCCGAGAAGATTAAGCGAGGAGGTATCGCTGCAACAACTTATTCAAAGCGTAGACTCGATGAGATTGTCGCAGCAAGACTCACTGACATCTTCGAGCTCATTGATGCGCACCTCAAGAAGATTAATCGCGATGGACTCCTTCCTGCCGGTGTCATTATTACGGGTGGTGGTTCAGGTATTGCGACCGTACAAGATTTTGCTCGTGCTGCTCTCAGACTCCCTTCAAAAATTGCTGCACTCGACCCAGGGCAAAACGGAAAAGTACGGGACGCGTCATGGGCAGTGAGCTACGGACTCTGCATCTGGGGGGCTACGGGAGTCGAAGAAGACAGTGGAATCAATATTGCAAAAGAAACCGGGAATACGCTCATCAATTGGTTTAAACAGTTCCTTCCTTAGTGTTTACAATATTTTAAGAACACGAATTTAATATCTTTGCAAACGCACGCAACTTGATTTTGTCAATATAGTGACAGATATTTTTTGGCGCTGTATGATACTCCTACTTTATTAGAGAGATCATTTTGATCTTGGAGGTATCACATCATATTAGCTATGGAACAGATAAAAACAGACGTTGAATCATTTGCACGAATACGAGTAGTCGGTGTTGGAGGATCTGGTGGCAATGCGGTCAATCACATGGTATCTGCAAAGGTGAAAGGCGTTGAATTTATCGCCATCAATAGTGATGCACAAGATCTCCACAATTCGTTTGCAAAACGAAAGATTCACATTGGAAAAAATCTTACTCGCGGACTCGGTGCTGGAGGAAACCCTGATATGGGACGACGTGCAGCAGAAGAGACACGAGAAGAGATTGCAAATGCACTCAAAGGTTCAGACATGATTTTCATCACCGGAGGTATGGGTGGTGGAACAGGAACAGGTGCAGCACCGGTTGTTGCAAAGATCTCTCGCGACAGCGGAGCACTCACCGTGGGTGTCGTCACGAAGCCCTTCCTCTTTGAGGGACAAGAGCGTATGCGCCTCGCACTCCAAGGTATTGAGGAACTCAAGAAAGAAGTTGATGCTCTCATTACCATCCCAAACGACAGGCTGCTCGCAATCGTAGACCGTGAGACAAGTGTCAAAAGCGCCTTCGAACAGTGTGACAACGTCCTTAAGCAGGCCGTTGAAGGTATCTCTGACCTCATCACGATGCCAGGTATCATCAATGTGGACTTCGCCGATATTCGTAGTGTGATGGAAAACGCAGGTTCAGCACTCATGGGAGTGGGACTCTCTACCGGTGAAAAGCGCGCTGAAGAAGCTGCACGATTGGCCATCAACTCTCCCCTCCTCGAAGTTTCAATTACGGGAGCAAAGGGTGTCCTATTTGCGATTGCAGGTGGTGATGATCTTGGTATGCTCGAAATTCAGGATGCGGCGCGAATTATTACGGAATCAATTGACCCACATGCGAAAGTCATCTTCGGTGCTATTCGAGACGAAAAGCTTAAGAAGAACGAAATCCGTGTCACGGTTATCGCTACCGGATTCCCTGAATCTGATGGTACCCCTTCACACGGTGGTATGCGTCGAGAAGATCGTACCGAACGCCCTGAGTTTACTAAGGAGGACACCCGAGGGCGTATCTTCAATTCAATCTCTCCAAGTCGCGTAACTGAATCCGATACGAAAGATGAACAGGTTGTAGCGCAAGACGACAAGAAACCAATACTAACGAAAGAGCCAAAGCCAGTTGACCCCGTCGACGAAGAAGACGATATGGACTGGGGCGCCGTTCCGGCGTTTCTCCGTCGTTCAAAGCTTAAGTAATTATTTGAAATGTTGTTCAAAGACAAAACCAGCCTTCAAGGCTGGTTTTGTTTTGTTGGCTAGTACGATAGAATGTGAGTCACTATTCATTCAGACAATCTATATTTCATGTTAGATCTCATCATCATCGGCGGAGGCCCAGCAGGTATTGCCGCAGGAGTATACGCATCACGTAAGCAACTCAAAACACTTTTTATAACTAAAGAATGGGGTGGACAGAGTGTTGTCTCAGACGATATACAAAACTGGATTGGTACCCCACACATCTCTGGTAGCGACCTCGCCAAAAGTTTAGAAGCACATCTTAAAACCTACGCGGGTGATATCGTCACAATCGAAAGTGGCTCACTCGTGAATTCGGTGAGCAAGTCTGAACATGGATTCACCGTGACATTGGAAAATGGTCAGTCACATGAGGCACGAGC
>CAZCWH010000086.1:0-2385 GCA_964502345.1 uncultured Candidatus Saccharibacteria bacterium
TACTTCGTCCTTCTTCATATCCTTGAGAAGAAGTGTCGCTTCTTTCAAGACTGCACCAGTGAGATTACCTGCAAGCCCCTTGTCAGACGTGATAATTATGACGCAATCGTGCGTTCCGACATCACTCTGTGTGAGAGGATGATTCCTTGCTTCAAGACTTTGCGAAACTCGACTCAGTATTCGTAGTGCCGTCTGTGCATATGGACGCCCGCTAAGGGCCCGTTCTTGGCTCTTACGCATCTTTACCGCAGAAACAGCCTCCATGGCCTTAGTGACCTTACTGGTTCGCTCTGTAGCTTTTATTTTGCTTTTAATATGCTTAAGGGCCATACAAATTATGCAGTAAAGAGTTCCGGATTTGTTTCCTTAAATGAAGTCATGGCCTTCTTGAGTGCTTCCTCTGTACTTTCTGAGATTGCTCGTTCACTCGCTATCGAATCAAAAATATCTTTTGATTCACGTTCGATAGTTTCAAGGAAGGCACTATCTACTGCGCGAACTTTTTCAACTGTACAGCCATCGAAGAGGCCATTATTTGCTGCATAAATAGAGACAACCTGCTTATAGAATGGCAGTGTTGCATGCTGATTCTGCTTTAGAAGTTCAGTGTACTTCCGTCCGCTTTCAATACGCTTCTTTGTGTCCTCATCGAGATCACTTGCAAACTGCATGAATGCCTCAAGTTCCCTAAACTGTGCAAGCTCAAGACGAATTTTTCCTGCAACTTTCTTCATTGCTTTTGTTTGCGCTGAAGAACCTACTCGTGATACTGAGATACCTACGTTAAGTGCAGGTCGAATACCCTTGTTAAAGAGGTCAGTCTCAAGGAAGATTTGACCATCTGTAATAGAAATAACATTTGTTGGAATATACGCAGAAACATCGCCTTCTTGAGTTTCGATGATAGGAAGTGCTGTGAGTGAACCTCCACCGAGCTCTGGAGAAAGTTTTGCTGCGCGTTCAAGTAATCGGGAGTGAAGATAAAAAATATCACCTGGATATGCCTCACGACCTGGTGGACGACGAAGGAGGAGTGACATCTGACGATACGCGACTGCGTGCTTTGAGAGGTCATCATATACAATGAGCGCATCCTGACCCTTCTCCATAAAGTACTCACCGATAGCAGCTCCTGCAAATGGCGCAAGGAACTGGAGTGCAGCTGGGTCTGCTGCAGAAGTAGAAACTACAATCGTGTATTCCATCGCACCATGTTCCTGTAGTTCAGCGACGAGACGAGCGGTCTTTGATTCCTTTTGCCCAACTGCTACATAGATACAAATAGGGCGCTTTTCTTTTGGCTCATACTTTTGGTTTATGATGGTATCAATAGCAACCATTGTCTTGCCTGTTGCTCTATCTCCAATGATGAGCTCTCGTTGTCCGCGTCCAATTGGAATCATTGAATCAATAGCCTTGATGCCGGTATGAATTGGTTCATTAACTGAAGAACGATCCATAACACCGTAAGCAACACGCTCAATTGCCATATCTCGGTCAGAGGTGATGCTGCCTTTTCCATCGAGCATTTCCCCAAGCGGATTTACAACACGTCCCACAATATCCACTCCTACAGGAATACTGAGCAATTTACCGGTTCGCTTAACGCGCATACCTTCACGAATGCGAGAAGCATCTCCGAGCACTACCACCTTCACTGTTTCTTCCTCAAGGTTGAGGATGAGACCATAGAGTGTCTCAGAGCTCGCGATTGCATCCTTGAGTGAAGCACCGCTTTCATGTTCGAAGAGCACCATCTCCATCATTCGTGCCGACTGCAGGCCTTCAATTTCTGCAACGCCGTCACCGACGGTAATGACAGAGCCTACTTCCTCGACATCACTTTTTATCTCAAGTGATTCGATCTCTTTTTTAATTCGTTCAATGATTGTGGTGCTCATACGATTAATGCTTTATATAATGCCAATAATTGCTTCTTGTAGCTCGCGTCAATAATTTTGCTTTTGTATTCAACCACAGCTCCACCAATAAGGGTCTCATCTATAGCAGTTACGTAGTCTACTTCGTTCGTTATGAGTTTAAGAAGTTTAGCGATTCTCTCCTTTTCCTTCTCAACATCTGATGCGCGTGCAATGGTTACGAGTGGCTTATCAGCTTCTGCATGTTGAAGTAACTTGCGTAGTATTTCCTTGAGGATTCCTCCGTAGAGCGCCATGTGTCCTTTCCGCTCGAGCTGACTCCTCAGTCCAAGTATCACCGAACTGACATCCTTATTTTCCTTAAGGAGTTCGAGGGCGGCTTGTGTGTAATCTTGCTTCAGCATAGTAACTATTTTTCAGCGCGAATTAACTTTTCAGCTGCAAGCACTGCAAGTTTCACAATTTCTGCCTCGCTGTCTTTCTCTGCTTGGGATTTTATCTCTTC
>CAZCWH010000087.1:0-2336 GCA_964502345.1 uncultured Candidatus Saccharibacteria bacterium
TTGATATTCCAAGCGAATTCCAAGGAGCTGTCATTGAAAAACTCGGACGTCGTGCATTTATCATGACCGATATGATTACTCACGGGAATCAAGTACGACTCATACTCGAAGGTCCTACACGTGGACTTCTTGGATACAAGGGTCAATTCATTATTGATACTAAGGGAGAGGGAATTCTTTGTTCGCGAGTACTTGGATTTAAGCCCTATGCTGGAGAAATAAAAAAACGACAGGCTGGGTCTATGGTTTCAATGGCAGCTGGAAAGGCACTCGGCTTTTCACTATGGAACCTGCAAGACAGAGGACAGCTCTACATTGGACCTGCAACTGAGGTGTATGAAGGTATGGTCATTGGTAATACTTCAAAGGGTGAAGAAATGATGGTTAACCCAACAAAGGGAAAGCAGCTTTCAAACGTTCGTTCCTCAGGGACGGACGAAGCACTTACACTTACACCGCATCGTCCAATATCAATTGAAATAGGTCTTGAGATTATGTCTGACGACGAATACCTAGAGGTAACACCACTTTCAACGAGAATTCGCAAACAAGTACTCAAAGAGACTGATCGCGTAAAGACACGACGAAACGGTTAGAGGGTTACAATTGTTGAAGTAGTTGCTATAATCGTTCGATGAAAACGACATATATTTATATTGGACTTGTTATTGTTATTATAGTTGGGTTGGTGGCACTCCGTAATCTTGGTGGAAGTGAAAGAGCTGCGCTTACTACAAAGTATGACGCGTTTGCTCAATGCATAAGTGATGCGGGGGCAAAATTTTACGGTGCATATTGGTGCCCTCACTGCCAAGAACAAAAGAAACTGTTTGGCAACTCAACAAAGCTCCCCTACATAGAGTGCTCAACACCAAACGGGCAGAACCAAGTTCAAACATGCACAGACGCTGGCGTAACAAGTTACCCAACGTGGATTTTTGCCGATGGCAGCAGGCTTGATGGCACTCGTCAGCTCGCGGAGCTCGGTGAAAAAGTGAACTGCGAAGTTCCTACTCTATGATTGAAACAATCGAGAACCTTAACTTTATATTTGCAATACTCGGTATCGGAGTATTACTCATAGGATCAATTCTCGTTGTTGATATGTACACGAGTCGCACTTTTGAAAAATTGGTGCGCTCATATGGTCTAGTTCTCAGTTTTGCTATTGTATTTTCAGTTACGTTCCTCTCATTGGTATATTCAGAAGTACTCGGGTTTATTCCGTGTGGACTTTGTTGGCTTGTGCGCATAATGCTTTACCCTCAGGTACTTATCCTTGGAGGTGCACTGTATTACAAAGATACACTCGTAGCACGGTACGGAAGAATACTTTCAATTGCTGGTCTTATTATTGCGCTCTATCACCACTACATTCAAATGGGTGGCACTGAATTCGTTAAGTGTCCCGTCGCTGGTGCGGGAGTATCTTGCGCGCAACGTTTTTTCTTTGAATTTGGATTTGTGACCTTTCCACTACTTGCTGCTATCGCGTTCGCATTCCTTATTGCACTCTACACATACATCTTAAAGGTACATCAGACCGCTTAGCTTTTTTCTGATGGTGGGTTTACTTTCTGTACTGGACTAACAATGTTTGGATTCCATTCAGCGACTATCTTGCCGTGCGCAGTTTCATACTGCTCAATCTCATGTCCAAGATACTGAAGAAGGCGCTTAGCGTGTCCTGGAGTGAGTGAATAAATTGTTGCTTGAGTTCCCGAGCTCATACCCATAGCAAAAAATTCAGGAGTGAAACCAATTTTGATATTTTCACAGAATAGTTTTGGTGCTTTTTGAAGATCTTCTGGTTGCATAGGTGATAGTGAAACTTATAGCTTTGTAATTGAAAGCTTAGTATACTCCAAAATAGCAAGTTTTGAATTTGTTCCTCTCAGTACCCTATAAGGAGACCGGTGTGAATCATGATACCTGTAGTTGTGCCTGCTGTACCGAATCCCACGACTATATGATTCCTGGGGTAACACAAGCGGAAACACAACGAATCATTCGGGAGGAAGATAAGCGCCTGGACTTGGGGTGGCTCTGGCAAGAATTCAGAAAAAGACCAGGCATTTCACTGCTCTGGCAGATTGTAGTCCGAAAATGGCGACCATGATCAAGAGCGGCCCTCACAGGCCGCTCTCATTCGTATTACAACAAGCCATGAGCGTTGAGGCACTTTCATTAGCAAGCAAAGGCACCTGGTCCTCGTAGTGACAACTTTCCTTGTTCGTCACCAGTTGCTGGTGACAGAGAAATAGGGAGTGCGGAGGCACTCTCATTAGCAAGCAAAGGCACCTGGTCCTCGTAGTGACAACTTTCCTTGTTCGTCA
>CAZCWH010000088.1:0-2281 GCA_964502345.1 uncultured Candidatus Saccharibacteria bacterium
CTTCGACTTGCCCTCAATAGTACGAGTACTGCAGATCTCACCCGCGTCATTAACACACCACCTCGAGGTATTGGTAAGGTGACACTCCTCAAAATTGTTGAAGGAAAAAGAAATGAGCTCACCGGAGCGACTAATGAAAAAGTCCTCCAGTTTGAACGAATGATGGAAGAGATTGGTACAGTTGCCCGAACGCAACCTGTTCATGAGACCCTGAAGTTTATCTTGAAACGATCAGGCCTTGAAGACGAGCTTAAAACAGAAGGGGAGGAAGGACTTGAGCGTCTCGAAAACCTTCGTGAACTTGTTACCCTCGGAACTCGCTACGCTGAATATGAACCTGAAGAAGCAGTGGAGCATCTCCTCGAGGACTCGGCACTCCAGAGTGATCAGGATGAGCTCCACTCAAAAGAGGAACAGGATGCAGTACGTCTTATGACCGTACACGCTGCAAAGGGGCTTGAGTTCCCGTACGTTTTTATTACCGGTCTTGAAGAGGGACTATTCCCCCATGAGCGTCTGTCCGATGAAAAAATTGATACTGAGGAGGAACGTCGACTCTTCTATGTGGCACTCACGCGCGCTGAGAAAAAGGTGTTTCTTTCCTTTGCACATATTCGTACCATCTTTGGAAGTCAGCGTGTTAATGTCCCGTCTTCCTTTCTCCACGATATCAGTGAGGACCTTATTGAGAGCGACAATCCTAGTGAATCTGGGTACGAAACGACCGTATACCTGGATTAAGGCCTTTCGATGTAGATTGCAGAGATGGTCATTTGTCGGTATGGTCGTTGTATAAACTCCAATATGTCACAAGAGCTCGGAAAAATAGACGCAAAAAAGTCCCTCGGTCAGCATTTTCTCAATAATCCCCGTATTCCAAAACTTATGGCAGACGCTGGGAGCATAACTGCTTCAGATACTGTTGTTGAAATTGGACCTGGTACCGGCATGCTGACCCGTGAACTTCTCGAAAGAGGTGCGCGCGTCATTGGTATTGAGGCTGACATGCGGGCTATTGAATCATTAAATGAGCATTTTAGTGAGGAAATACGCCTTGGAAAGCTAACCATCCTCCATATAGATATTCGTACATTTGCACTTAGAGACCTTGGGTTAAGGGAGCATGAATACAAAGTGGTGGCAAACATACCCTATTACCTCTCAGGAAAACTCTTTCGTACCTTCCTTGAGACCAATATGCAGCCTTCAAACGTTGTGTTCCTTGTGCAAAAAGAGGTGGCAGAGCGTATAGCACGTGATGAAAAGGGTTCACTCCTCTCACTCAGTGTTCGAGCCTACGGTATTCCAAAATATGTAGAGACGGTCAAACGAGGAAATTTCACCCCGGCACCAAAGGTTGATTCTGCCATCATTTCTGTTTCAGACATTTCACATAAAAATTTCCTGAATATTGATGAGCGGTACTTTTTTGAAGCACTTCACCTTGGTTTTGGTTCAAAACGGAAGCAACTACTTGGAAATCTTTCTAAAGTGTATGAGCGCGAGGTACTTACCCACATCTTTTCCACACTCGGGATCTCACTCTCCGTTCGTGGAGAGGACCTCCCACTCGAAACATGGCTTATGCTTGTAGAAAAACTTTCTATGCACAGCGAGTCCCCACACTAAGAGAAGATACTGCACACCTTTTCAACAAAGTGTCCCCAGGCTTATACCTTTCCTTGCTATACTGAGTTGGTAGAGCAAGTTTAGAAACTCTATACAAAACCACCTTTGAGCGTGCTTAAAAGCGTCCGAGACTAGGCGCGCAAGTGAGGAAATTTGAGGCGTATAAGCATATACGATGAAGGTTTCCGAGCGCAGCGCAACGACGTATAGGAAGTTTTTAAGCACGCTCTAGCAAGCTTTTTGTGAAAGGCTACATTCGTATAGGAGGAGCAGTATTCTGTGGTGTTGCGATTATCGCAATGGCCTTTTATGCGCGCTCATATGGTGCGAGTGAAAGAAATGGGGCGGTGGTTGTTCTTGAGGCTCCTCAAAAAGAATATATTGAATCCATTGATGCTGATCAGAACGGTACTCCTGACTGGGAAGATGAACTCCGGAAAAATATTATTGCTTCTATAAGTGCCTCAACAACATTTGAGGGTACCAATACCGCTCCATACACCCCGCCAACAACATTTACAGGCAAGTTTTCAGAGGCATTTTTTAAAGACTATCTTGTAAAAAAAGGAACCGGACAATCAGTTGAGGATCCAACTGAACTTATTAATACTGCAGTAGCGAGTATAGAAAAAAGTACTGAGAGTAAGCGCTA
>CAZCWH010000089.1:0-2232 GCA_964502345.1 uncultured Candidatus Saccharibacteria bacterium
GAGCAAGCTAACCATTCCTGGTCGAGTTGAGAGCTTTAAAGTAGGAAATAAGCAAGTTATCATCGACGGCTCACACAATCCTCAAAAGCTAGAAGCCCTTGCTTCAACCATTCGGAATATGCCCAACAATCGCAGTGTCTCACTTGTTGTCAGTCTCGGCGAAAACAAAACGGCACATTTGGATCAGATTTTCTCTATACTACGAACAATTTCCGATGACATCATACTAACTCGTTTTGTACTTCCAAGTATTATTACGAGGCATGCAATCGATCCCAGTAAGCTTGAAATAAATGCTACGAATAGTAAATTCAGATCCATACAAATCGAGAACACCATTGAGGGCGCGTTAACAAAGGTATTATCTGGACCTGCACAGACCATTGTTGTGACTGGTTCATTTTATCTAGCCAGTCAAACGAGAGAATTACTACCAAAGTTTAGCTGATTACTTATGCGGAAATGCGTTCAGTACTCTAGTGTATAAATCATCGACAATTTGCTTTTGTGCTTCACCTGATGATGCATAATGATCGAGACCTGGTGTTGAGTTGACTTCAAGAACCGAGTACCGAGACAAGCCGTCAGTGATATCTTCACAGGCTAAGTCAAGTCCAAGAAGACGCAAATTAAAGTTGTCTGCAACATAAGCAGCGAGATCAACCCATCTCTGTGCAATGCGCTCGGTTACGTCAACAGACGCGCCACCTGCAGAAAGATTCGATATATCAGCAATTGTCACTTTAGTGCCGTCTAGCAAAACCGCATCATGAGATAAGCCTTGTCGAGCCAGTTGCGCGATATGACGTGGGTCAGCCATGTCCAAAATTGTATCACGGCCATCTTTTTCAAACTTAATCTGAAGTCGTTCAAGTAATTGCCGTATGGTTGATACTCCATCTCCAACGACACCTAGAGGGACGCGCTCGTATGCACTAATCAACTCCCCATCTAGGGCAACAATACGATAATCAGGCATATCAACCGCTTCTTCTACAACCATAACTCTGGAGCGCTGTTCATCTAGATCACGAATGCATTCTTCTAGCTCATTCTCGGAACGTACTTTACGCACTCCGATTCCCTTAGATCCTGCGACCGGTTTTACATATACGGGGTAACCTAAATTGCCTTGGATGTAGCCTGATGCTATATCGGCCACGAGCATATCATCGTTACCCCTTTTTCGCTGTCCTTCACCAATTGCCTCGACCCACCAAGGGAGCAGGAATTCTTCTCCACGAGGGCATTCCACCCCAATAGTTCGAAGTAAAAACTTGGTATGTCCTTTATCTTTCGCTAGGTCCTCGGATGCGCCTGGGTTAAGCCCAAGGTCATTACCATACGTAACCCTATGGCTACCATCGGTGTAAGTTATTCGTGATGTATAACCATACTTTGGCTCCACATCAACAGCTGTCACATTTGTTAACCTACCCTCATGAAATAAGTGCATAAGACTTCTGGTTACATAGGCGTAGTGTTCAGGTATGGGCAGCTTGCCAGCGTTATCAGGGCTAATTACCTCACTCATAATTGGACAATACTACCTTATTGACATATGAGCAAGTTCTTTTCTCTTATAATGTATGTAGGTGAATCCAGTATGTCGGGCCTCACGAACAGTATCAAACTTGCTGAGGTCTAACACTAATGCAACCCCTTCTCCGACAACCATATGCACCCTAGTAAGCAACAGTTCATCTAGTAAACTCTCCGTCACAGCAAATATTTCGGCACCACCGATGATGAATATTGTCTGAGTTTCTGCAACCAGGAGCGCTTCATCGATTGAAGAGCAAACATCCACTCCTCTCAAATTTGCGTTAGGAACCCTGGTGACAACAATATTTTGACGACCCACAAGCGGCTTCCCTATAACTTCAAAGGTTTTTCTACCCATGATTATGCTATGACCTAGTGTTATTTGCTTAAATCTGAGTAGGTCCTCTGGAATATCCCAAGGAAGTCCTCCGTCGATGTTTGCAATTTTGTCATCATCACTGACTGCTACAATGCCAATAATATATTTTCGCTGCATATACTTCATTCTACAGGTTATATGAAACACATAAGAATGCTGGTGCTTTGTAATGCATGAACAATTACAAATAGTTGATTCAATCAGGACTGGTACAATGACAATATGGCTATAGAAGTAGAGAAGAAAGCAATTGTTAATAAAGATAAATTAGATGATGTCCGTGTGCAGCTCTTAGCAATGGGTGCTAC
>CAZCWH010000090.1:0-2144 GCA_964502345.1 uncultured Candidatus Saccharibacteria bacterium
CAATTGCTTTCACTACTCGACCCGAAAGAATATCTATTTGCTTCTTGATATCTACGAGTCGCCTCTCAAGCCGAGTTTGTTGATTATCGAGGGTTTCAATTCTTTTCTCCCACAGATCAAGCATGACAGCTTTCGCGAGCTTCATTGCACCCGGCTTTGGGTAAATGGTTTTTAGCAACTCTTTGAAGTCTTCGTCTAAGCGGTCACCACCGATACTCTTACCGCCCCTCACGCATGATTTCGTATTGCAACGATAAAGTCGATACATCTTCGTTCTTCCTCTACTCCAACTTCCAGTCATCGCACGCTGGCAAAATGGGCATAGAATAAAACCGCGAAGACAAAAGTCCAATGAATCGCTGACGCGTGTGTAGACCTTGCATTTGCCGTCCAGTTTTGCCTGCACCTTTTCATATACCTCTAGGCTAACAATTGCCTCATGTTGCCCCCTCCTGCGCGACACACCCCACTCTTCCCGCTCAACGTACCCTGCGTAAATAAGTCGCCTCAATAAACGCCTTGTTCCTTCCTGATAAATTGGCTTCCCTTCGTTATAACCAGAGCTCCTAAGGAAATTGACAACGTCCGTTTGACTCAGAAAGCGATCGGAAGCAAAGCCTTCAAATGCCTCTCGAATAATGTTGGCTTTGGATTCAATTGGTTTGAGTATTTTCCCATGTAACGGATCCTTTGCCTGAGTGTAGCCGGGAGGCGGATAAAAAGGCCAGTATCCTTTCTCTAGTCGTGCTTTTTGTTTTTGGATTACTTGTCTCCGATTGCTCTTTCTGTGGTACTGGTTTTGTGCCGCCATGATGTTCTCTACCAGCTCACCTTCGGGAGTGTCTTCAAAGGTGAAATTAGGGCACTCGATTCGTATATCCCTTCTATCAAACTCTTGTCGTAATTGCAGGTGCGCTGCAACATCGCGAGCGAAGCGGCTAAGGTCATCAAAGATAACCACGTACGATTTATGAGCCTGCCTATCTACGTGACCGAGTAGTCCGACCATTCCCGGTCGTCGCATAAAATCACCGCCGCCTGTGAAGCTGTCTCGAAACACGGTCTCAACTTCGTAACCCTTGTTACGAGCATACTCCCGACAGCGATGTTCTTGGGAGTCCAAACCATGACCTTCTTTCGCTTGTCGATCTGACGATACGCGACAGTAAATTAATGCCCGTGCTGTATCTTTATTATTCATGGTCAAGACACACATTACCCAGACAATCCAAATTATCCAGCGAACTTTCTACGAGAGAGTAGATAGCATCGCGAAATGCCTTGACCTGAACATCTGACATCAGTTCAGCTTCCTGACCAATGATCTCTCTACATTTGTTTATTGAAATGCGTTCCACTCACTAATGAAATCGCAGAGCCTGTATACTCTGCACCTACCCGGCAAGAGTAGATACGAAAAAGAATCCTTATTAGGACACGTTTTTTGAGAATCATTTCGACTTGCTAACAGGTACAGTGAACGCCGATGCTATGGGGTGTACCCCTTCGGTACCTTCAACTGAATTGAGCTAGCGCAGTAAGAGCCTGTATCCCGGCTTTGAATCAAATCAGTACCCGGTACATCAAATCTCTCTTTCACTTTGTCACGAAGCTGTCCAACAGTGGTGCGGATTCTCTTTGGAGTCGAATGTACCCTTTCGGCGAGTTGTGCTGCTGACATGTATCCTCCATCCTTAGCAAGGTAATAAATGATCTTATGCCTTAGTGATCCACGTTCAATCGAATATGGTGGCAATTCACTACCTCCCAAGAACAGATTAGCTTCTTCGTCCAGGATAAAAGAGTGGCGACTACTTTCTTTTCTTACTACTGCGAGCTCAATTTCTTTATCTAGTATGTACCGATCTATCCGCTTAGGATCATCGATCTTAAAAGAAACGATCTCATGAGTTTCAAATTGGAAAAAAAGCTCAGTATTAAGTTCAAAACCCGGTGAAAGCTCCTCTCTCACACGCTCTACGGCTACGAAAAAAGTCTCAGGATTGCTTAGGAGTGGACTAAACTCCAAGATATCTGAAGCCCATACCATTCCACTTTTACTCCCGGGGCGCGCCGCAAAAGCCCTTTGCATCAGTCGCGCAATCAGCAGTTTTCGCTCTACATGTTTCTCCATTGAGTCAATT
>CAZCWH010000091.1:0-2037 GCA_964502345.1 uncultured Candidatus Saccharibacteria bacterium
GTATAACTTCGGTCTCCAAAACCGATGTCGTGGGTTCGATTCCCCCATCGCCCGCCACTTAGATACAGGTTCTGGGTTACGAGGTGCCTAATTTAAACCTAATATGGAAATTGACTACGAAAAGGAAATTAGAGATATTTTACATAAAATTTCTCCCGAAAAGAAAATAGAGGATTTTTTCAGCGAGAACTTTCCTACTCAATGGAACAAAATACCAAAAAAAGAAAAAGATCTGTATGTTTCCAAAACATTGAAATTTATAAGCAGTAAAGAAAAAATGGCTGCGGTGGAAAATTTAGTGAAAAGATCTGAGAATTTGGAAAATAAAAGATCTGATATTATTTTTTTATTTCTTGGTGTGATACTCGGAGTCAGCGGTAATATAGTTGCGAACCTTATAGATAAATATTTATCTCATTTTGGACATACATACAATATCGTTGCCATAATTATTTTCTTGGCATCTTTTTGGTTCATATACTATGTTTTTATAAACAAGACATCCAAAAAAATAGCGACCGAACAAAATTCCATAGAGTTATTAAAAATAGTGGGGGCTGTCGAAAATTATAAGTAGGGCCAAGATTTTTAAATATTCCAAAAGAAGAAGCCCCGCTTTTGGCAGGGCTCCGTCGCTTTTTTGTGTAGGATCACTAGTTCTTCTCGAAGACCAGTACCCCCATGCCGCCGATGTCCCGCATAGGACCCATCGTGCAGATCCGTTGAACCTTGAAACCGTATGCCTTCACCTCGTCCTTGAACACATCAATGGAGACCTTGTAGTCGCCACGGTTGAAGTTCATGGACCCTGCAATGTCAGCCAGTTTCTCCGCGCGCTCGCGGATAATCTGGATGCACTTCACCAGGCGTTTCTTGATGGGTGCAGGGTGCTTTATCGAGAACACGGGCATCAGATTGTCGTAGTTGAACGAGTGCGACGCTCTTTCGATGTGGTTTAGCAAGGCTTCATCGGCGTAACCACAGCCTTTCTCTCCGGAGAGCACGTCGTCGATGAGGTTCTTGGCCTCTTCGCGTGCAAGATCCCGGAATCCTCCACACATTGCCTCGGCAATGATATGGAAATAGAAGGCTGCAGCCCGTAGTCGCCTCATCTCCTCGTTCTCGTAGTCCGCGATGAACTCGTCTCCGACCACAAGGATGCCACCTTTCCGAAGGGCTTCGCTGCAGTGGTTGAAGAAGAGTACGCGTTCGTCACCGTGGATGTGGTGCAGTACTCCTTGAGCAACGAGTACGTTCCACTTTCCGTCCGACTCCACCGGCCCTTCGAACTTCGGAAGCGGATCTCGAGTGAAATCCATCTTCTGGAAATCCACGCTGCCTGCTAGCATTTGGTCACGGACGAGCAGTTGCTGATGTGCATACTGAATGAAGCTGTCGGAGTGGTCGATACCGAGCACGGTTGCATTGCGGTGGGCGAAGCTAAACGTCAGCCTGCCGGGTCCGCAACCCACATCAAGGATACCGATGTGGGCCAGTTCAGAAGACGCACCATATTCGTGGATGCGGTCTCGGATGCACTGATCAGCTTGCGGGATGTACTGGTGTCCTTGGAGGGCACGTATGTACAGACTAGGATCTACGGTTTTGCCGTAGTCTTTGATGATTTCTGACATCTGTATGGGGTTTGAGGTGTTTGGTTCTCTTGGTTTAGGAACTCGGGTTTCAAAGACCGAATTTGTTGTTATTTATACATAAAAGTTATATTTTGTCAATGTATTTAAAGCTCTTAATTAAGAGATGGAAAGTCTGTCTCTTTTGTCTCATTTTAGGTATTCCGAGATGCCTCGAAATGGTAAACTAAAAGCAACCTAAAAACCCTTATGGGGTAAGGTCTAGAATTTTACGAGACCGAGGTGGCCCGCAATACAGAAAAAGTCTAGCTTCGGCTGGGCTTTTTCTGTGTATTTGAAATACTTTTCTTGCGAAACAAAATTATCCCCGTCATCAAAGTGTTAACGGTGATCATAACAATCGAGTGAAGCGTCGTTGCGATATTGTAAGCCTGAAGAGAAAAAA
>CAZCWH010000092.1:0-2029 GCA_964502345.1 uncultured Candidatus Saccharibacteria bacterium
GAGTGGCATAAAAAGATGCTTCGACTTCACTAAAAGTTGAGCACCCTGCGCCGAAGCTTCATCAATTGAATATGATTCCAGTGTTGAGTATGGATACAGATCGTTGCCCACGGTGATGCCACGTTGAGAAATTCCAAAGCTCATGAGCTTTGGCTTTCGATGTGAGAACACAACCATCGTACTTGCACCAAGGAGAATCACAATACCAAAGAGAGTGTTCTTAAAAAGAATACTCACAACTGCCGCAGTAATAGCAATGATACCAAGTGCCCAGTACCAGTCGGCACTTTTTTCAATATGGCGATGCTCGGGTGCTTCCCAGGCGAGCGCGCGAAGTACATCAGATTCTTGCATGTATAAATTGTATCACGCGTGTTAGACGAGGGTGGGGAGGTGGTGGGATTTGAAATTAATCCGAAAGCGGTATACTAGCTTTATACCAGACTGTGAGCTTCGGCTCAATTAATATATAGCAAAGATATGCCAGACGGAGACAGTGCACCAGAAGGGAATTATAGTGAACGCCTTCAGCGAAAAGAAGAAAACGCATCTGAAAAATCCCACCCGGGTACACCACTTCCTCCTGATCCGGAATTACTTGCAGCAATAGAAGCTCATAAAAAAGCTATGAGTACAGGGCGTGCTATCTCGAGTGATGCCTTACGATTTGGAACAGTCCCAAGTGCTGCTGAAACGGCTATAAAGCCAATTTCACCTGAGCTCAATGTCCTTGTTATTGAACTCCTGTTGGTTGAAGAAGAAATTACCAAGCTACAGGCTGAGATGAAGGAAGACTCAAGTCCTGAGAAAAGGACTCGACTTATCGATTTAATAGGAAAGGGCGATGTACTCGTGAAGGAGATTAAAAAGCAGGAAGAAAGGGAAAAGACAACAAATAAGTAATTTTCAAACGAGGGTCTATAAAACCCTTATTTTGAGTGCCAAAAAAGTGGGCACAGCGTTAGGTGTACCGATTAAGTGACGTGATACTATAAAAAGGTGATTGGGAATCATTAGAAATCCCGCTCCTCCAGGGTGCGTTACTTATAATATTTTATTTATGATGCTCATCAGAGTTGTATCAATTCCGAGTGTGTTGCTTTTGCTCGCGCTCGTCTTTTCTCCCGTATTCACCTCAGCACAAACTGCAAGCGAAACCATCACGGTAAACTCGGGCATCAAATACCAGACCATGGATGGTTGGGAAACCATTCCGCGTGGTTGGGAGATAGATAAGGCAAACAATAAGTACGACCCGACGTTTGCGACTCACGCTGACAGCGTCATGAAATACCTCGTCAACGAAGTAGGTATTGATCGCATCCAAATTCCAATTCAGAGTGGTGCAGAAAATCCGACTGACTACTGGAGTAAGTTTGTGAGTGGGCAGATGTCGTATACGCAGTGGGGTCCATATAGCTATCAAAAAATTAACGACAACAGTGATCCTAATGTTGTAAATCTCGCAGGGTTCCAATTTTCTGAATTTGATTTTTATGTTCAGAATGTTTTATTGCCGATGAAGAAGTACGTCGAAGCAAATGGTGAAAAATTGTACGTCGCCCTACAAGTTGGTGATTTTGGGACGTCAGCATCGAGCACGCTTAATCTTGCGCAAAATCCAGCAGAGTATGCAGAGTTTGTACTCGTGCATTTTGATCGGATGAAAAATAAGTATGGCATTGTCCCTGATGCACTCAATGTAATCAATGAGCCAGAAAATACAGGAACTCCACCACAGTGGACGGGAGTTCGAATTGGTCAGGCACTTGTTGCTGTTGAGGCACGTCTCAGAGCGGCAGGGTATACGAACGTCAACTATATTGCACCGAGTGTAACGAACGCAGGAAATGCAATCCCGTATACTCAGGCAATTGGGACGGTCTCAGGCGCACTCTCAAAACTAGACACACTTGCTTACCATCGCTATGTACTCAGTGACATAGCTGCTATTTGGAATTATGCAAAGGCGAATGGACTCAAGACCGCGATGAATGAGTATTACCCAGCAAATTACTTAATGCTCATC
>CAZCWH010000093.1:0-1934 GCA_964502345.1 uncultured Candidatus Saccharibacteria bacterium
CTTAAAAAATGATGTTTCACCAAACGCATCACATGGCAACGATTTACCACGATCCTTGTTTTTGGAAAGTCAAATTATCGAGTAGGAGGGGCTTTCGCCCCGTCCTCTCACACCACCGTACGTACCGTTCGGTATACGGCGGTTTACGAAACTGTATGACACTTTCGCCACAACTCACTTAAAGCAATGTAGCCTTTATCACCCCAATATTGGTTATTGAGTGCGAACTTGGCATACGATATATCAGCCAAATGCCAATATTTCTTACCCGAGCGAAAAGGACCAAATTGTTCTTCCTTTAGACCAAGTCTTCGCAATTCCCTCAACCGCGTCCGTGGTTTCCGCCATTGCTTAAAGAGACACATACGAAGCCTTCGGCGAACCCAGGAATCAAGATCCTCTAGTGCTCTGGCCGTCTCAATAAGACGGAAGTACTGTATCCATCCTCTCGTGAAAATCACGATTTGTTGAATACGCTCTTCAACCGGCTGGCTTCGATGACCTCTTGTAATTTCTCGTATTCGGTTTTTAAAGCGTTCTATCGATTGTTTTGCTACTCTAATTTGAGGTGTTTTAATCCCAAGAAAGGAGTATCCGAGAAATTTACGTTTCCATGCCGGAGCGACTGCACTCTTTTCGACATTGATCTTAAGTTTTAATTTATCCCAGAGAAACTTCTTTATACTCTCTAGTACCCTGAGGCCAGCACGTTCAGTTTTGACGTAAACATTTTGGTCATCCGCGTACCGACAGAATTTGTGACCCCTTCTTTCAAGCTCTTTGTCGAGTTCATCTAGCATAATGTTGCTTAAAAGAGGACTCAGCGGGGAACCTTGTGGAGTACCCTCACTGTTTAGAACAACTGCTCCTTCAATCATGATTCCAGCATTCAGATAGGCGCGAATAAGCCTCAACACTCTTTTGTCCTGAATTCTTCGAGCAATTTTAGACATCAGAATATCGTGGTTCACCGAATTAAAGAAGTTTTCAAGGTCTGTATCCACAACAATTGAATATCCTTGTATAAGGTATTCTTTAGCCTGTTTAACAGCCTGTTGCGCACTTCTACCCGGTCTAAAACCGTAGCTGTGATCGCTAAAGGTTGGGTCAAAGATTGGCGTCAGTATCTGTGAAATTGCCTGTTGGATTAGTCTATCGACGACAGTGGGAATTCCCAGTTTTCTCACACCACCTGTTGCTTTAGGAATTTCAACCTGCTTTACGGGTAAAGGTTGATACGTTCCGTTCAACAGGCTTTCTTTTATGGCCAACCAATTTTCCTTTAAGAAATCTGGAAACTGATCGATCGTGATTTGATCAATTCCTGGTGCGCCTTTGTTCTTTTTCACTCTGTCAAGAGCCCTAAAAAGATTTCCTCGCTCTAGTATTTGCTCAAAGAGTTCGAGTTTAACTGTGTCATTGGATTTTGCTTTGTCTTGTGCCGGGACGATGCTCCGCCCATCTTTACCTTCCAACGTATTCACCGTCTTGGAGTAATGAATGGACCCTTGCGGGTTTTTCTGCTGTCTCTGCTTCGTTCTCGAACTTGTCAACGCTCCTCCATATTTCGTATTCAGCCCTTCGTTTCTCAGTAGAGCAAACTACTATGGCCTCTGCTGACTCCCTACTTGGTTTACTAATCCTCCTACGCCGAGTTGGGTATAGCTCGTCATTTCTGGCGCCAAGTAGGGTCTCCCCGGGTAAGAATGATATCTTTCGCTTCATATATCCGCCCCATATACAAACACAGTTTCTTGATGGATTGAGTTTTGTCTGAGTCAGAAGACTTACTCAACTGTGCCTGCCTCAAATGAGATTCATGTACTTCGGACCAAAGCTTTGCCGTTGGCTTCCTTCAGATCTCTCATTGGCCCCATTGGGGTTTCTTCGAGCACCCTTGCCTTAAGCTATAACTACCTCCACCTTCGTTATTC
>CAZCWH010000094.1:0-1932 GCA_964502345.1 uncultured Candidatus Saccharibacteria bacterium
AGAAGTCTTGCTCTGACTTATCATCGTGCTTCCCATCAAGAATTTCCTTAAATCCACGAATTGTTTCACTGAGTGGAACATATGCTCCCTTAGTACCAGTAAATACTTCTCCAACGAAGAATGGCTGACTTAAGAATCGTTGGATTTTTCGTGCACGGTACACTGTTTGCTTATCGTCTTCAGAGAGCTCTTCAATACCAAGAATTGCAATGATGTCCTGCAAGTATTTATAACGTTGTAGCACTCGTTTAACACCCTGTGCTACCTCATAGTGCTCCGCACCAACCACAAATGGGTCAAGTGCTGATGAGTTACTTTCAAGTGGGTCAATAGCTGGATAAATTCCAAGCGAAGCAAGTGCTCGTGAGAGCACCACTTTCGAGTCAAGGTGAGAGAAAGTAGTTGCTGGAGCTGGGTCAGTGAGATCGTCCGCTGGTACGTAAATAGCCTGTACTGAGGTAATGGAACCCTTTGTTGTTGAGGTAATACGTTCCTGCATTTGTCCCATCTCTTCCGCGAGCGTTGGCTGATACCCTACCGCAGAAGAAACTCGTCCGAGGAGTGAAGAAACCTCTTGACCAGCTTGAGTGAAGCGGAACACATTGTCCATAAAGAAAAGAACGTCCTTTCCTCCTTCGTCACGGAAATATTCTGCCATTGTGAGCCCTGTGAGCCCTACACGAGCACGTGCACCAGGAACTTCATTCATCTGACCAAAGACGAGTGCAGTCTTTGCGAGCACTCCAGATTCCTTCATCTCGTGATATAGGTCATTTCCCTCACGAACACGTTCACCTACTCCGGCAAAAACAGAGTACCCTCCGTGTTCTGTCGCAACGTTTCGAATGAGCTCTTGAATGAGAACTGTCTTACCCACACCCGCTCCTCCAAAAAGCCCTACCTTGCCTCCTTTAATGAACGGTGCGAGAAGGTCGACTGACTTAATTCCTGTTTCAAAAACTTCCGTCTTTGTAGATTGCTCGGTAAACCCAGGGGCCTTACGATGTATAGGAAGACGAGGTGATTCAGAAATCTCTCCCTGCCCATCGAGTGTATTACCAAGAACGCTCATGAGACGTCCGAGTGTCTTTTCTCCAACAGGAACACTGATTGGGGCACCACTATCATGTACGTCCATCCCACGCATGAGACCTGACGTATCCTGCATTGCAATCGCACGTACACGATTCATACCGAGGTGCTGTGCAACTTCAAGTGTGATGGTGGTCGCATCATCAACTGCAACCGTAAGTGCATGCTGAAGACCAGGAACCTCTTCCTTAAAGTGTACGTCGATGACTGGTCCGATGATTTGTGTGATGATGCCGATGTTATTTTTCATGATAGTGGTGTTACGTGATTGTTAATGTTGTATTAATAATTTACTTTTGTTTCATTGCTTCGATTCCTCCGGTGATTTCTGAGACTTCTGCGGTGATGACACTCTGTCGTTCTTTGTTATAGAGCAAAGTGAGTACCTTCGTCACTTCTTTTGCCTTATCGGTCGCATTCTTCATGGCAACCATACGGGCTGAATGCTCACTTGCTTTAGACTCAAGTAGCGAGTGGTAAAGCATGATTTCGATGAGCTTTGGACATAATGCACTGAGCACCGCTTCCTCGGTGGGTTCAACCGTATAGGTTGAAGCATGTACCCCTTCTTTAGTGTCACTCCACTTCCCTTTCTTGGGAAGAATATCTGCAACCATACGCTCAAGTTCTTTTGGATCAAGAGGTAGAAGTTTTCGAACTACCGCTTTTTGCTCGAACGTTGAGACGAAACTTTGGAATATTACTGAGACCGTATGATACTTTCCTGTCGAAAATCGTTCAACGAGAAGTGAAACAAGATCTTCCATTTCAGAAACCGCTATTTCCCGGTGATCATCGAGTTGGCGCCAACCGGACTGAGCCGATTTTACAAGGCGGTGC
>CAZCWH010000095.1:0-1814 GCA_964502345.1 uncultured Candidatus Saccharibacteria bacterium
ACTTCGTTTCGACGGACAGACACTCAAGAAGAAGATTGTCGACGTACTCACGAAAGCTACTAAGTAAGTCTAAACAAAAAAAAGAAACCCCGCGTCATAAACGCGGGGTTTCTTTTTATCTTGTCTTCTCTACTCTGCACTCACAATCATAATTGAATTGATAACCACTGGCTCAACCGGTACGTCCCCTGCCTTTGTTGGTGTATCGCTAATCGCATCAACAATGTCGAGTCCTTCAACAACTCTTCCAAACACTGGATGTCGTGAAGCAAATGGCTCCTTATCAAAATCGAGTCCTGTATTATCAACTGTATTGATGAAGAACTGGCTTCCACCTGAGTTTGGTTGTCCGGTATTAGCCATCGCAATCGTACCGCGCGTGTTGCTGAGTAATGGTCCTGCTACAAACTCATCTTGGATTGTGTATCCAGGTCCACCTGTACCATAGCGTGAGCTATCAGGACCCTTTGAATTTGGGTCTCCGCCCTGAATCATAAATCCATCGATAACACGGTGGAACTTTGTATTGTCATAAAATCCTTCTTCAGCAAGCTTGATGAAGTTTCCTGTAGTAATTGGCATAGTATCCTCAAAAAGTTCAAGCTTGATGACTCCCCTATTTGTGTCCATGATGGCGACTCTGTTCATTGTATTTGAAATTACTGGATTATTAACTTCGAGCTCTTCTGGTGCGAGCGGCCCGTCGAGTGTCTCCTCATTTACGAGAAGCGCATCCTCAGTTGTACCGTTTCTCGACTCAACCCACCATCCGATAAGCCCAATGATGATAATTGATACACCAATGACGATGAGTATTTGTTTGATATTTGCCATGCTGATTACTTTTTTTGAATTATGGTAAGGGTGAACACTCCACGCTTCATTCCTGACATGAGTGCTACTTCGTGTGCCCCGAGTGCCTTGATGGGCTGTGGGAGATCAATATTTTCTGGAGAAATGACTAGACCTAGTTCCTTAAGTCGATCACTGATATCGATGGCTTTGATACCCTTGAAGAGATGTCCCTGTTCATTCGCGGGAGCACTAAGCTCCACAGGAGTTTCGCTCAACTTTTTAAGTGCTTCTTCAAACGAAGCCTCTGTTGCAACAACATTTTGTGCCTGTTTTGACTGACGCTCCAATTGTCGTTTGAGGTTCTCTGGAGTCGCTGGTTCAGCCATCTTTCGTGGCATTAAGAAATTAAGCGCATGCCCAGTTGGAACTTCTATAATCGCTCCACGCCTTCCAATTCGAGCTACGTCTTTCAAGAGTATTACTTTCATGCTGGAATCAAACTTACTTACTAATCTTCACGAGCGTTCATCATAACAAAAAACTGAATGCATTCAAAACCACCTGTATGTGGGCGGAGACCCCCTTTTCTGAGTAGTTATAAGTACTATTTGCGGAGGAATTCGAGAGCGGCATCAAGCTGAGGGTCGACGTTATTCATCCTATCATCTGGAGTACGGAGAACTTCAATATGTGGAGCAAGACCACCCTCAGAGATAGATGTCCCATCTGGAGTGAGCCAGCGAGCAATCGTGACCTTAAGTGACGAACCGTCTTCAAGATCAACAAGCTCCTGTACTGAACCCTTTCCGAAGGTCTGTTCACCTATGATTGTTGCAACATTGTGCTCTTTGAGCGCTCCTGCAAGAATTTCAGACGCTGATGCAGATCCTCCATCAACAAGCACAACGAGATTCTCTGGTGCAAAGCGACCGAGTGTCTTCCCTGAACTGCGATATGCCTGCTCATCGAGAGAATCACCAAAACTTTCACGTACCACAATTTTTCCGACAGGGATGAAG
>CAZCWH010000096.1:0-1803 GCA_964502345.1 uncultured Candidatus Saccharibacteria bacterium
AGCAAGTCGCTGTTAACGACAAGGTTGCTGGTTCGACTCCAGTCTCCCGAGCCAATCATTCTTTTTTTCGTCAAAAGAGCCTTTCTGGTCTACAGTAAAGGCATATTCGCGTTCGGATGAAACTTTGGAGAGTAAGTCACGCTCAATAACAAATGCGTAAGGTTTTTCAACTTGTACAGCCATTTTATCTCCTTTTCGGATGAACTTAGCTCCTATCGACTGCAAAATGATTCTTTTTCCATAGGGATCTGAATATTTGTATTGATGGTCGATATTACGAATCTTCTCAAAGAAGGCCTCGCACTTACTCAACCAAGTGTCCTCTTCATTATTATTTGACGAAAGCAACTCCTCAGTTTTTGAGATACTCGATACGATCACCTTCTTTTGCTCAACATACTCTTCGTCAGAGATCATGAATCCGTTTACATTACCTGCTGACAACCACTTAGCAGTCAATCGCTCTAGTTTCTGTCTTTCTTCGTTTATGTTCATTTGAAGGAGTGTCCTCTTACCAGTAAGTACTTTGTTCTCTTGTAGAAAGGACGTTTGTAGAGTTTTTAAAGCCCAGTCGATAATCTGGCCAGGCAAAGTAAGGGCTTGTAGTGTTTCCTCAATTTCTATCTCAAGTTGATCCTGTCTAAGGTGTTTTTTATTAGCACAGGCTGGATTCTTGCCCTTTGCTCTGCCACAGCGGTAATAATGAATATTCTTTTGGAACTCGCCACTCATCGCACCATTACATTCTGGACATATAACAATTGTTGCAAAAGTATAATCATGCCTAGCCCGTTGAGGATGACTCCTTCGCCTTAGAAAATCTTGAATTCTCATATACTCCTCTTCAGTCATAAGGGGTTCATGAGCACCTTCATGTATTTCGCCTTGGTATTTGAATTTGCCAGTGTAGAAAATATCACCAAGTAGATCGAATAAGCCTTGCTTCGAGAGGCCTTTCCGCGAGAGTTTTCCTATTATACCAAGCTCCTCAGCTTTCTCAGATAATGTAGTAATTGAAAAAGTCCCAAGTAGTGCCAAATCAATAAGCTTTCGTATCAGTGGGGCTACAATGGGATCTTGTTCAACTCGCAATAAAGGCCTTCCAAGCTGTTCAAGCATGGCCTGTTTCTGAGGATCGTATCTCTTGCCAGCGATGACACCGTTTGTACCTACATTCAGATAACCGTACCGCACTTGGCCTGGGTACTCTTTATTTGCAATCTTAGTTTTGAGGTTGTTCTTCACAAAGGCACTCGTATCATCAGAACTCTTCTTAGCCATTGCGAAGTGAATAGTCATCATGAATTTGTCATCACCTGTATTTGTGTAGACTTTTTCAGTCGTACGTAACTCAACTATTCGTGCTTCATCCATGAAGGTAATTATCAAACCTCCATCAGCACCATTACGAGCTAAACGAGTTAGATGCCATGTGAGTACTGCATTTGCCTTACCTTTTTCTATCTCATCCATCATCCATTTGAACTTTGGCCGACCTCGTTTATAGGCACTCGCATCTTCACAAATAACCTCTACTACATTCAAAGCGTGCTTCTCTGCATAGGCCATTAACTCACGCTTTTGCGACTCAATCGAAAGCACCTGATCATCTTCACGATCTTGTGAACGACGGCAGTAAAGAAAGTATTTGAGAGGCTTCATATGCTTAATTGTAAGAGTATTAAGATCATTACTCAAGTAATGGGGTGGGAGGTGTTAAAAGAGGTCACGAGCATTGTACTTATCAACCAATTTTTCCACTTCAAGCTTCTCTCTATCACTCAAAGATATAAGGTTTTGTGA
>CAZCWH010000097.1:0-1771 GCA_964502345.1 uncultured Candidatus Saccharibacteria bacterium
GATTTGTATGAGGTCAAGGGAACCAATTCAATGAAGCTCGACCAGAAAGAACGTGACCACATAACTGATATTGCTTTTCAAGCTTCGGTGATGAAGCGTGCTCTTGTCCCACTTGGACGTTGTTACCTTGTGCATCTCAATAAGGAATACGTTCGTTTTGGGGATCTAAATATTAAAGAACTCTTTACTATTGAAGATGTGACAGACGCTGTTAACGGGCGTATACCAGAAATAGAGCCAAAAATGGAAGGGATAAAGGAATACCTAAATCGTAAATCAGAGCCGTCTGGTGGTTGCGATTGCGTGTACTCTACACGACGTAATCACTGCACAACATTTCAATATTCCAATGGACATATCCCAGAGTATTCAGTTCACGATATTTCTCGTATTCATAAAACTAAATTGAGTAATTTGGTGGAACAGAACATATTTGCGCTTGATGATGTAGATCCTGAGTTGCATAAACTCTCAGATAAACAGACTAATCAAGTTCAGGCTCATAAACTACAGAAACCAGTCATCGATAGTGAGGCGATAGAAGAGTTTCTCAAGTTATTGAAATTTCCTTTGTACTTTTTTGATTACGAAGCATACGCTCCGGCCATTCCAGCTTTTAATGGATACAGTCCCTACAAATTTATTCCGTTCCAGTTCTCGTTGCACATCTTACGCAAACCTGGTGGAGAGCTTGAACATGTTGAGTTCTTGCACGAGGAATTCTCAGACCCTTCCGAAGCCGTTGCCCTCAAACTTGAGCAGGTATATTCCGGAGGGTCAGTTATTGTTTGGCATGAGACGTTTGAGAAGACGTTTATAAACGCAAATATTGTACAACGGCTACCGCATCATGCAGACTTTTTCAATAAGTTTAATGGAGCAATGGTAGATCTAGAGAAATTATTCGTAGCGCAACATTATATCCATCATGGATTCAGAGGTCGCACATCCATAAAGAAAGTCTTGCCAGTTCTAGCACCTGAATTTTCATATGCAGACCTTGAGATTCACGAAGGTGGTCAGGCATCAAATGAGTGGTGGCACATGGTTGCACCAACAACTTCATTGCAAGAGAAAAAAGACATTGCAAAAAATTTAAAAGAATATTGTGGATTGGATACTAAAGCAATGTATGCCATCTATAAACACCTCCTTGAAGTGTGTTCAAAATAGATTGTTGGTAACCCCACTTCGCAATCCTCCAAAGCTAAGCTAAGGTGGTCAAATGATAGTAATTTTTGCTATCATGTACTTGCACAACTTAATATAAGCCGACCTAACCCCTCTAGAAATAGAGGATATGGTCGCAAATCCCGCTAGAGATCAAAGGACTCCTCGTCAGAGTCACTCTAGCGGGTCGTATCGGGACACCGGTATGGGTGGGGGCCGAAAGGTTCTCATCGCAATGGCGAGGAGCCTTTTGATTACCTGAAGGTTCCCACCGTTTAAAATCCCGCTAGATTTTATGGAAAAAGAAATAAAGAAGCCGTTCTATCAACGATGGTGGATGTGGTTGTTTATCGGACTTTCGATGATGTATGTATTCTCGAACTTTATGAGTTCTGGAACCAGTACAAATACCGCTACCCAACCAAGGGAAGCGATCAAGGTATCTGCACTAACACTGGTTTCTGAATATAGAGATAACGGAGTTGCAGCAGACACGAAGTATAAGGATCAACTGGTTGAGGTGACTGGAGTGGTGGAATCAATCGACAAAGATATTCTCGGTACTCCATACGTCGCACTTGAGAGTTATAAATATGCGATT
>CAZCWH010000098.1:0-1721 GCA_964502345.1 uncultured Candidatus Saccharibacteria bacterium
AAGCATCCCGTATCCACAGGATGAAAACATTCAAGTTTTAAAAGAAATTACTACCCAAGACAGTATAGTTGTGGACGTGGGTTCTCATATTGGTACGCTTGCGATACCTCTTGCGAATTTGGTAAAAAAAGTGATTGCTTTTGAAATGGATCCAGAGACGTTTGCGTCTCTTCAGAAAAATATACAACTCAACAATGTTGTTATTGATACACGCAATATAGCTTTGGGGGAGACAAAAGGTTTCGGTGCCACTCAGTCATCTCAACTCTCTAATGCGGGGGCAAATACTTTTATGGTTGGGTCAGGTAATCTTCCGATCAGTACTTTGTCAGATGAAGTTGATGCGGCTGATGTTATAAAAATAGACGTCGAAGGAATGGAACTCAAGGTATTGATGGGTGCTTCGACGCTTATAAAACGATCTCGTCCAGCAATAGTATTTGAAATCAATCTTCCTGCTATGCATGCACATGAAGTGAAAATAGGCGATTTAAGCAAGTTCTTCCGTACACTCGACTATCGTGTCTATGTATTTCATAAGGGAGAATTTAAAGAAGTCTTTATATGGCTTGCAGCTCTCATGCTTGCTTTCAGGGGAGTAGTATTCCACAAAGACGCAGGACCATTTGATCTTATCGCTCTACCTAAAGAAAAAGTTTTGCCTCTTAAGAAGAGTCCTTTTTCAGGAATACCTGCGCTTTGGAATCTGCGCCGCTCTCGTAAAGTGTAGCGTATGCATCAACGACCTATAAAAAAAGCAGTTACGGTGCGGGCCTCTGCTATTGGCGATGCGCTTATGGGCAAATATCTGCTCGAGAATATCCACGCAAGATTTCCTGACGCACAATGCTCGATACTGGTCGCAAATAAGGCGGCCATGGTGCGCGACTTGCTTGCGGCATATCCATGGATCACAGTGCTCGAAGCAAATAAAAGTGACCCGTCCAGCATCGTGGCGGCATATAGAACATTGTTTCCGAGCGATGTAACTGTGACGCAGTACTCAGGTCGGGGTCAGTTTTCAACCGCGAGCAAACTTTTTGCGCGGATAATAACCCGTCGAGGGGGGTTGGCAGGCTTCGCTGATCCGTGGCCATTTAACCGATTTGTTTTTGACTATACGGTTCCGTTTAGTATGCGTCGCGCCATGCGTTTACATGAGTGTGATGCTCTGCGGACACTGGGGATTGAACCAACCATCAATCATATGACCCTCAAGGCTAAGGAGGGTAATACAGTTCTGGACAGATTTGGTTTTGTTGAAAAGAGATATATCGTGCTTAATCTTTTCTCAAGTACGCGCCGCAGAGGACTCTCCTTGGCGCAACAAATAAACATTGCACGTTTACTTTATGAACGTTTTCACTCAGAGCTACCAATCGTGCTAACGGGAGGACCGAGTGATGTGTTAGTGATGAAGCAGATTCAACAAACAGTACCAGGAGTGCAAATGACGACCAATCTTACGATCCAGGACCTTATTACTCTATGCGCAAAGAGTAGGGGGGCGGTGAGTCTAGATACTGGTACGGGACATATTGCTGCACAAGTAGGTACACCGCTCGTGATATTACGTACCTGCTGGGCGTATAATTGGTGGAATAAAGATAGCTATGCTCGAGAGGGGATAGAAGTACTCACTCGAGAAGATTTGTGTGAGAGTGGGCACCACAATAAAGATTTTCCTGATTGTCTGAACGAGATAGCTGCCACCGACGTGG
>CAZCWH010000099.1:0-1652 GCA_964502345.1 uncultured Candidatus Saccharibacteria bacterium
CTACTTTTTGTGCAATCAGTGGTCGTGCCAGTGCAGTTGCAAGGCAATACTTTTTTTGATAAAGTGCGTTTGCCTTGATTGATGGAAAAATAAAATCTTTGACAAACTCATCACGTGCATCTAAATTGTAATGTTTCACAACTCCAAGCTTTTTTGCCTTGGCTGCAATTTTCTCGAAATCGCTCATGAATTCGGGTTCTACTGGAGCTTCGTCACGGTTGAAGATATTGAAATAAGATTCCAATACTTTTCCAGCGAATTTCACAGCATCGCCAGGAGTGAGAGAACCATTGGTCTTCACTTCAAGGAGTAATTTATCAAGGTCAGTTTTTTGTCCCACACGAGTTGCTTCCACTGAGTAGTGGATACGGCTGAGAGGGGAGAATACAGCATCGATATCAATCATTTCTGCATCATCACCTTGGTGTTCACCAATAACAGAAGCACGGTATCCAACACCTTTTTCGATACGGATGTCCATTTCGAGAACACCGCCCTTATCGAGAGTAGTGATGTAAAGTTCTGGGTTGTGGATGCTTACTCCGGAAGGTACGTCGATGTCTCCAGCAGTTACAACACCGGGTGTCTTAACTTTAAGAGTGATCAATTGACTAGTACTTCCTTCGAGACTGAGTGCTAATTGTTTAAGATTGAGCATGATATCGAGCACGCTGTCTTTAACCCCTTTAAGGGTAGCGTATTCGTGAGTAACACCCTTAATCTTGATGCCTGTTACAGCGGCACCAGGGAGAGAAGAAAGCATGACTCGGCGTAGGCCGTTTCCAAGTGTCGTTCCGTAGCCTTGAGGAAGAGGGCTGATCGTGAACGTCGAGTGGAAGTCCCCCATCTTCTGTTCAGAGATTTTGGGAAGACCGATTTCTTCTTGGATAATATGCATATCGGCGACGATTATGGGATTATTTGGAGTAATACTCAACAATGAGCTGAGTATCAATGAGTTGATCGAGGTCCTCTGCTTCTGGCAGAGCGCTAACCTCGGTCTTGAGAGCCTTTTGGTCTGATTTGAGCCAGCGGGCAGAGCCGAAATCTTTGTCTTCCTTCACTGAAGCGAAGAGAGGACTAGATTTTGATTTTTGGCGTACTTCGATTGTATCTCCTTCACGTACTTGAATGGAAGGGATACTTACACGGCGTCCGTTCATTGTCCAAAGACCATGATTCACAGATTGACGAGCTTGAGCGCGAGTTTTTGCGAATCCTGCGCGGTAAATCACGTTATCAAGGCGACTTTCTACAGACTTCATAAGTACAAGACCAGTCGCTTCTTTTTTAGTGATCGCTTTGAGGTAGTAGTTGCGGAGTTGTTTTTCAGTAAGACCGTACATCATACGCATTTTCTGCTTTTCAAGAAGTTGCTTCTTATATTCAGAAGCTTTTCCTTGACGGCTAGCGCCGTGCATTCCTGGTGCGTTAGGTCGCTTTTCGAGCAAGGAAGACATCTTGGCTGTTCCGAAGATATCAACTCCGAAGCGTCGTACGAGGCGTCCTTTTGGGCCAGTATATCGAGACATTGTTTAGAAAGTTACTTTTTAGAGATTAGACTCGGCGAGTGCGAGGTTGTCGGCATCCATTGTGAGGAACCGGTGTGGTGTCCACAATTTTGAGGATAGTGATTCCTTGAGCGATGAGTC
>CAZCWH010000100.1:0-1569 GCA_964502345.1 uncultured Candidatus Saccharibacteria bacterium
GAAAAGCAAAGATGATTACGACGGCAACTAATATGGCGATGATTACGTTTTTCATTTCTAGCGAAGAAAAATACTAAGGTTGTAGTGAAGTCACCGGTATTCTCACCATCTTTCCCCAGCCATTGTTGTATGGATCGAGAGTGCCACCGAATGAAGGAGATTGGGGTGTTGTCCATTGGAAATCAAAATCATCTTCGTTAATAAATCCAAACAATAGATATTTGTGACTGTACGAGTTATAAGCAACAGTGTTGTCGAAGACTGGTTGGTTGTAATTTACTAGTCTTAGAATCAAATCTTTATGATCCCCTGCATTTATTTGAAGTGGCGTAGAGAAAGAAATTCCTATTCGCTCACCCAGATGGAAATTTGGATCTGTCTGAAGCTCGTCATTTTCACCCAAGAAATTATTTTGTTCGTCTCTAATTTGAATTTCATCAAAATAAGGTTTCTCATCTGTTGTCATATATGCGACCTTAATATCCTCGAGAAGAACATCGCAATTGGAGTCATTCTCTACTGTAAACTTCAAAACATTAAATTGATTTATATTTTGAACTCCCGCTGGGGTATCTCCTGCAATTGATACGACAACTTGATTTTCGTCACAATTTGAAACAATTTCACCAGTCACCTCGAAAGGCCGCGTCCAACCAGCGTAAACATTTAGACCAAATTGTGGAACGTTGTTTATTCTATAAGATCCCTCATTGCTAGTAAGCAAAGAATAGTGTCCGGGTTCAAAATGATCTGATCCAAGTGGAATATTCATTAGCCAAGAATGTTGACCATATGGAGTCATGTAAGAATCACCAAACACACCCACCAATTCTAGTGTTCCTTCTATGGCAGAATTATTATCAATATCAATCCCCTGCGACACAATAGCCAAAGAATGAGTATTTCCTACACCAGTATTATCGCAAACAAAAACTTGTATATTCACATCGTCTTCTTCGTACACAAAACTATTTCCTTGCCATGGAGAAAGAATTCTTACGAAAGCTGGGACGCTGTTCTCACACCTATAATCTAACATCGATAAGGAAGGCGGAGTCTCATCATAAACACCAAAAAATCCTCCGTCTCTACTTCCGCCGCCATTCTTTAAAATCATATCGACAGTCGTTCGGTCTAGAAGTCCCGTTACAGGTAATTTGTTTTGTCTTTGGAAAGCCTTGATCGCTGTTGTAGTTCGAAAACCTACAACCCCATCAACTTTGCCAGAATAAAGTCCAAGCGTTGTCAGAGACTGCTGAAGTTGCAAAACTAAATTGTCTGACTTAACAGCACTGGTCACCTGAGCTTTCTGATTGATCTTGAAGAAATCAAAGAACCCAGCGTGTGTCGCGCTTGGCATAGCCACAAGCGACAAAATAAAAATAGAGACGAGTAATTTTTTCATAATTCCTAATGAGGAGCATTTGCGAGCTTGCTTGCATAATGTCCGAATGACGGAATTATACGAGACGAGCAAAGCGAGGGCTCTTATAATTTAAAGGTTTTTAATAACGCTATAATTTTACCTTATACAGGAAATATGTGAAGTCTCTATGGGTAAAACTACCT